>NZ_SJOR01000033.1:0-14071 GCF_012027715.1 Massilimicrobiota sp. SW1139
ATAGAAGGAAAAATAATGTTAACATTCTGAAAATAATATAAAAATATAAGTAAAAAAATAAATATCATGTAAAAATCATATTTTTTTATTTTTGATAATTCCATTTCATCTTCCTCCTTTAACATAAAAATACAAAGTTATTTAGTATTTTCTTTTCGATTAATACAATATTTAATAAATTCATCATACGATTTAAATTTCTGCAATGAATCTTGTGTTTGAAAGACATTATAACTAAATTCATAATTATTTATTAACTCCATCTTTAATTTAAATTCTTTTATTAATTCCTCTTTTCTATCTTCAAATAAAAAGAAAAATTCATCAAACTCTTCTTTTCTAGGAACCTTATTGAAACTGGTAAAATATGAGTCAAATAAATCATATGCCTCATCAATTTGTTTTGCAATTCTCTTTTGATAATATTCTTCAATACTCATAATTTTTTTAGCAGGACTTCCTGCATATACTGAATCGCTTTCTACTATACCACTAACAGTTGAATTTGCTCCAATAATAACGTTGTTTCCTATATTTGATCCTTTTAATATTATAGTATTCATTCCTATAAATACATTGTTTCCAATATGAACGCTTCCTGCACTTCCTAATACACTGCCATATTTTCCTTTAGTAACTGCCCATCCATAGTCATGAGTTAGTATAACTACACCTCTAGTAATTTGAACATCATCACCTATTTCTATCATATATGATCTTGTAGTATCAACTAAAGAATGCTTTGAATCATAGAAAATAACTCTTTCACCTATTTTTGCACCTTTAGATTTTAAATATTTTATATATGTTTCTGAATCTTTTTTTTCTTTAAAAATTAAACTATTAGCGATATTTTTTAATAAATGTATCATTTAATCACAATCCTTTTCGTATTTTTATATATTCATTTCATTGTTTAAACTATATTGAGATAAAATAAGTATTTTACTCGAAAATCTAATTAAAAAATCAAATAGATTTATAATAAAAAATATAATAAATAATATACTTTTAACTTTATTAATAATATAAAAAACATCTGCTTAAAGTTAAGCTGAAAATAAGGATACGTATTAATTATTTTTTTCACATAATTGTTATTACACATATTTTTAATATTACTAATTGACTCAAAAAAAGTTTTTTCTGAAACCTTTATTTTTTCTTGTTTAATGCAACTACGTAAATATACAAAAAACATTTTTTTCATTCTTAATATACTTTCATCATTAAATTTATAATAATATAATCTTTGTTCTAAATATTCAAAAAATTTGATTGTTGAATTAAATCTATCTTTTTTATAGGAAGTAGTTAATGATGAAGGATTATAACGATAATTATAATTAATATTATTTAATAAAATGCACTTATTTGCATGAAGATAGTAATCTAAATCAAAAAGTAAGTCTTCAGAAATATATTCTCTTTCGGACAAAAATCTTAAATTATATTTATTTATTATTGATAATTTAAATAATGTATTGCAAACAGACATTCTAATTACATCATGTTTATTTGGTAAACTACCTAACATCTTAATAAAGATATCATTTGTTACCCCATTGTGATAATAAACAGCCATATTATATTGCTCAGTAAATAATATCTTTTTATCATCACTTACTTTTTTAAATCCTCCCAAACATACATCAGCATTACATTTTTTTATATTAGAAATTAAATCTAAAAGTAAATTTTCATCTACATAATCATCTGAATCAATAAACGTTATATAATCACCTTTTGCTCTTTCAATGCCAGTATTCCTAGCCATACCAAGCCCTTCGTTATTTTTATGAATAACTTGAATATTTGGAAAATTTAAAGCGTAAAAATCACATATATTCCCACTACTATCAGTTGAACCATCATCAACTAAAATAATTTCATAATTTGTATATACTTGTTTTAAAATACTCTCTATACATTCCTCTAGGTACTTTTCAACATTATAGACAGGTACAACTACACTAATCATATCCGTATTTAACATATTTTCTTGCATATATACTCCTTTATAAATTATTAATATATTTTGTTACATTAAATTTTGCTGAGTTTCCAAATGGTTCATATGATGTTGGTAAATATTGATAATTTCTTGGTCCTTTTATATATATAGTATCATTCGTATATTTGTTTGTCCCAAAAAAAACTTTATTTTTGTATGGTAATGCCTCAAAACGCCTTATTATATCCATATTACAATTATTTTGATCTGAAAATTTTATTATCATTTTATCTTTATTAATTCTTTTTTTTCTATTATTCCATTTTTTTAATGCCTCTGTTTGATTTGTATAATGGAGAAAATGAATTTCTATCATTTTTAATTCGTCTAGATAAATTATACCTATTGGATATTTACCAAAGTTATGAGTATTATTAAGAATATTATAATACTTTGACATTCCTGGTTCGATAAATGATAGGTTTGCTTCTAAACAATAATCTAGATTTTCTAAAAACAAAATATAATCATCAGCCATAAAATATAAACCTATGGTAGGTGTTTGATATGGTAGATTATAACTTTGATATATAAATCCACCCCAACAATTATTTGAAATAATAGTAAAATCTAAATTCTTTAATAATTTTTTTCTAAAAATTGATGTGTAGTGAATATATTTTCGACGCAATAAGATTCGAATTGTTTCAATACTAACCATAACAGTCCTCCAGCAATTATTTTTCAACTAATGATTTATATATTTTATATAACATTTCGGTATTTTTCTGAACATTATAGTCTTTTTCATTAAGTATTATCTGCGATGTATTAGATTGTGTAATTCTATTAACTTTAGATACAGAAAGTTGTTTTATTAGAGCAATCCATTTTTTATTTTCATCAATACTGCAATATTTTACAAGATTAGTAATATTAGTTTTTTTCGTAATTTTATCAGAAACTATACAATTAAGTCCATTAGCTTGAGCTTCAACTAATACCATTGGAAACCCTTCATATTTTGAAGGCAAAATAAATAGATCCATCACATTATAATATTCATATGCATTAGCTACATTTCCCAATAATTTAAAATACTTATTTAAATTTTTTTCATAAATTTTGCATTTAATATTATCAAAAAGTTCTCCATCACCAATCAGTAAAAAACAAAATTTATCATCTTCTTTTATTAATTGTTCGGCCACCGATATAATAAATTCATGATTTTTTGTTGGTAAAAATCCTGCAATATTCCCTATAATATATTGATTACTAGATAGACTTAATTCTTCTAATAATTTTAGTCTTTTATCATTATCAAATTTGTATTTATCACAATCTATCCCATTATTAATTATGGAAAAATTTTTATTACCAAACAACCACCTTCCTGCATCTTCGCTACATGCTAATGCACATGTATAAGAATAATTAAAAATAGGTGTTATCAAATTGTGAATTAATGTATGATCACATTTTGTATTATGAGAATGAGCAATTCTAACTTTAATATTTGCTAATTTTGCAACAAACAATTCTAAAGCAATAAGATGACTACTCCCATGAACATGTACAACATCATATTTCCCAAATTTCATTATCTTGTATAAATTAGTGCAATATTTAATAACATTCTTTTTTCTAGAAGAAAGTTTAAAATATTTGGAATGATGGGCATTAAATTCAGATTGATAATCCAAATCAATATCATTCGGTCCAACAAAATCCATAGAAACACATTTTTTATTTATATTTCTATAATAATTCATAATTACGGAAGTAATACCATTTTGTCTAAATCTTACAGTTGTAATAACTAAAACTTTCATTACTTCACCCCTTTTTTAAAAATCGTTTTATAATTATTTTCATTTTAGAAGGCACAATTTTTTTTATCATAAATTTGTATTTTTCTTTTTTCAAATCACAGGCTATGTCTGCAGCAACAAAATCAAACGATTTACCATACATATTTAATATTTTATTTCTTTTCGATGGTAGTATTGATGGTTGATTTAAATTATGGTTGAATTTGGAAACATTGTCTAATGTAGTTAAATATATATTAAAATTAAATTTATACTTTTCTAGAAAATCATTTCCTTGTTCATTATTGCAAATTATTAAAGAAATTCCTTTATCAATATCAATTTCTTTTTTATTTAACAACTGAAAATCCATTTTCTCTATTCCCCAATAATCTCCAATTGTTATATTTGCTGGTCTGTGATGTGAAGAGTATTTACATTTATAGCATGAATCTCTAAAAGTTAAACTTTTATTAAATAGATAATAGTACTCGCTTGTACCTGAATAGATAATCTTTTTTTTATTTTCAAATTTGATACTACCTTTAGTTCCCCATCCTTGAGTTTTATCTCTAAATTTTATTTCAGTAATTTTTCCATACTTTTTAGTTTCATAATTTAAATAATCTTTAAACATTTTATTATTTGGTACGCCATGACATACAATATCAATCGTATAGAGGTTATCATAATCTCTTTGAAGAAATCCATATAATCCATCAACTTGACAAGGTGTTCCAGAAAATAAAACTTTTTCTTTTTGTAAGAGTAGTTTTTTTATTTGCAAATATGCATCATTGATACTACTTTGAACATACTTCGATCCTTGCATTTTATATACATCTTCAATCTTATTAGAAACAATATGCACTACATTAAAATCACCATCATAGATAGAACCGGAAACATAACCACCATCTTTTATAAATTCTAGAGCTAATGTCGTAAATATACCTCCAGAAGTAGAATTCATAAGTATTTCCTGGTTTTTTGTTACTGCAGCATAAGCCATATGATCCTTGCTATAATTTGATCTTGATTGAAAATGACATACTTTTTCACATAAATGACATTCTATACATAAATTATGATTTATTTCAGGATAGATAAAACCATATTCATCTTCCTTCATAGATATAGCTTTTTTGGGGCAAATATTTTCACAAGCTCCGCAACCACAACAATTCTTTTTTTCGTTAAATAAAATTATCATAATTTACCTCTTAAATATTTTCCTTTAAAAAATTATACGTCTTTTCACGTTCAACAGCTAATTTTTCTTCAACATAATCATAATCAATTGATTCATATATACTATCAATTGAAGATAGCTCACTTACAGCACGATGCGATAAATTAAAAGTACTTAATAAATCAGTTAATTTCTCTTGATTTCCATAACTATTATTTTCACTTTTCCTTACAATTGTCAAAAAAGGCTTATGATTAATCAAAGAGAAAATTGTTCCATGGAAAGTATCAGTAATGATACAATCAGCATTTTTAAAATAGCCTAGTACGTCAAATGGAGAACAATCTTTAAAAACACCATTACAGTGTTGAATTCCACCAAGAAAAAGAATTTTTTTACCATTTTTTTTAGCAAAATTTTCAACAATTTTTGCTTCTTCCTTAGTCAGTCTACCAGAATAACCATAAAGTATAATGTATGGCTTATCAAGGTGTAAATTGGATGGAATTTTATTACATTTATGAATATAATCATACATAAGTACAGGATCTAAATTTTTATTTGGTGTTATATTTAATAAATTAATAATAATTTTTTTTGAATTTTCATCTCTTACAGAGATAGCATTAAATACACTTAAATATGATGTGATTTCTTCAATTTTATGGTAATGATTTAACTTTTCTAATGTCGTATTTCCAAAAGAAGCGGCATAACTTATTAATCTTTCAGCTTCACTATTTGCGCCAAAGAGATCTGGTGCAAAACCGACATTACTATTACTTTGGACACAATTAAAAACCTCATCACTACCAATTACTAAAGTATCTAACTTTGTGTTATAATTTGCTACAGTGGATATATCTAACATTGGAAGATATTTCTTCTTGTATGAGCGTTTATAATTTATAAAATTAATTTTATTAGATAAACTTGTATCAATTTCTAATGCCTCTAATACCTTAGAAGCTAATCGCTTGATCTTGTTACTTTCTTTTTTTTCTTCAACCAAACATTTTCCTGGGTGATAATCAACAAATTCTACTTTAGCTCCAAGTTCTTCTAAAATTGATTTTAATCCATAAGCTTGTAAAAATGATCCATAATTTATGATTCTTTGCATGGACATAATTCCAACTTTTTTTGTCATATATATCTCCTTTTAATCTATTTATTAATGAGCATACTTAATTTCTCATTAAATTCTTTATTGTGACTTAAACTAGAGGTATTCTTTTTTTCTATAGTAGCATTAAATTCAATAATAGTATTTTCTAAATCATCAATATCATATACCCCAATGATATTATTAAATCTTTCCTCAACTAATTTTACAAACTCAATCTGATGATCGTTTACATGTTCTTCAAACTGCAGCTGTCTAGGTACAACGATAGGAATTTTCTTTAACTCCAATGCTTTCATGAAGCTTGCTGGCCCGCCATGAGTAATAATAATATCTGCTTTTTCATACATCTCATTCATTTCATCATAAGCTAACAGTTTCTTTGTTTCACAATATTGTGGTTCGTACGTAGAAAAACCAGTTTGCATAATTACTTCTTCTTTAATAATTCCATCACGTTTTAGTTCATCTATCTTTTTGATCAGTCTGTTGAATTGCTGTTCATGTGTTCCTACAGTTACAAATATCATGATGCTACCTCCTAGAATATACTTCCAAAGTTCTTAGCTTTAGGATAAACCTTTAGCTGTTCTTCCCATTGGACAATAAATTCATCAACAATTGGATAAACCAGACGACCTGTTAATGTTGGTTTGTCCACTCTGTCAAATACTTCAATATAAATCAGTTTTTTACCCATTAGCTTTCCTAAGTAAAAGAAAGGGACAGCTACTGCTGCACCAGAAGAAATAAGAATATCTGGCTTTTCTTTTCGTAATACCTTCCATGCAACAAAAGTATTCTTGATTAAATTTTTAAAATTTCTATTGGTAGGATAATAACAAGAATACATTTTCTCATCTTTTAACATACTTCTTGCATCTTCTTTATCAAACGTCACCCAAAAACGATCATACTTTTCCCATGTTGGCTTTAACATATATAAATGAGTCAAATGTCCTCCACTAGAACCAACTAAACATATTTTCATTTTTAACATCCTTTCTTAAAATGAACATACTATATGAAATAGGATACATATTATAAAGCACCTTTTCCATAAATCACACTCTTAATTGTCTTATAGACAATAATAATATCTAAACCAATACTCCAGTTTTTATAATAATAATCATCGAGTTTACATCTATCAATAAACCCAACATCACTTCTACCATTAGCCTGCCACATTCCTGTAATACCTGGCTTACATTTAATAATAGAATGGTAATATATATCCATATCATCTTTTTCTCTTGGCAGATACGGTCTTGGACCAACCAAACTCATTTCTCCTTTAAGAACATTAATAAATTGTGGAAATTCATCTAGAGAAGTTTTTCTTAAAAAATGTCCAACTTCAGTAATGCGTGGATCATTGACTAATTTTTTATTGGTTAAATATTCCTCTCTAATAGCAGGGTCTTTCTCCATTAATTCATCTAATACCTTTTCGGCATTGGGTACCATAGAGCGATATTTATAAATATATATATCTTTTCCATTTTCACCAATTCTTTTTTGTTTAAAGAATATTGGCGCTGTATCTCCACTTTTCTTATTCTTTTTAGAAACATATATAGTTAATGGGATAAGTAACAAGCAACCACACAACCCTGCGCAAATATCAATAATACGTTTTAACACTTTACCAAAGATTCCTAATCTACCTCTTGATGTTGATATAAGTAATTCTCCATCAAAATCATCGATTCTAGAATTAAATGTCATTGTAAAGTTTAATTGAGGTAATATCTTAATATAACGCACTCTATCAAATAAATGTCTTGTTATGACATCTATTTCTTCTTTTGTAGCCTCAGGTAATGCAATAATAACCTGATCAACATGATTTTTTAATAAATCATTTAATTCATAATAATCATAAATAGAATATTTCATATCTTGTTTCAATTCACTATCGATTTGATTATCTGTAGATACGAATCCAATAACATTTGTTAAAGCAAATCTATTGTTATTGGCAATTTTACCAATACGATATGCTTCATCTCCCGTCCCAATAATCAAAGTTTTTCTTGATAATTTGTTTCTAAATAAAATACGAATCATTCTGTTTGCAAAAACAGCAAAAACAGACATAAAAAAACCTACTCCCACTATTTCTAAATAGAAATCTGTTTTTGGATATGCAAAAACAAAAGCAACTAGCACAAAATATATAAATGCCTTCAAATCGCTTCTAATTTCATCCCATACAAGAGTAGATCGTATTTTATAATGTTGACTTACAAGCATAATAATCATCCAAAGTAATCCTAACTGTAAATAAAAATCTGACGGTAAGTCTACAATGAAATAGAGAAGATAAAAAAATGCCATTTCAACACAAATTAATCCCATAGCAAATATGTTTTCCTTCATGTTATCCTCTCCCCTTTTACTAAATAACACCATAATTATAGCATTTTTCCCACTTATCTTCAACATCATATGCCATTCTGTTAAAATTGTCAACATAATTTACATAACTCTAACATTCATTTTCTCTTTATTCATCATATAAAATTGAAAAGTGAGGTTTTAACCTCACTTTCATTTTATAAAATATTTCTTAAATATCTCTTTAATGCATCTTGCCATGTAGGTAATCTATCAAAACCATGTTTATCAAGTTCTGATTTATTCATGCGACTATTTTTAGGTCTTGTTGCTTTAACTGGAAATGCTGCTGAATCCACTGGATTAACTTTAACATTCATTTGTGCTTGCTTAAATATTTCACAAGCAAATTCATACCAAGAACAAATTCCTTCATTTGTTGCATGATATGTTCCATATTCTTGTGTCTGAATCATATCTACACATAACTTTGCTAAATCATATGTATAGGTTGGTGATCCAATTTGATCATCAACAACACTGACTTCTCCTCTTTCTTTCCCTAGACGGAGCATTGTTTTAATAAAATTATGTCCATTCACTCCAAAAACCCATGAAATACGTATAATAAAGTGTTTCTTTAATTTTTCAACAATTAGTTCACCTTCGTATTTCGTTTGTCCATAGACATTTAGTGGTTTTCTTTCATCATATTCATTCCATGGTTGTTCACCTAAACCATCAAAAACATAATCAGTAGAAAAATACATCATTGGAATATCTAACTGTTGACAAACATCAGCAATATTTTTTGTTCCATCTTTATTGACTTTTCTACACATATCTACTTCATCTTCTGCTTTATCTACAGCTGTCCATGCCGCACAATGAATCACTGCATCAACTCGCGCATTGCAAATAACATCATGGACTTGTGAAGCATTTGTGATATCCATTTCATCAATATCAACACCAATAGCCTCAATATTTCTTGATTGACACTCATTAACAATATCGTAGCCTAATTGTCCTTTAACTCCTGTCACTAATACTTTCATTATTCTTCTACTCTACCTTTATCAACATACATTTTTTGGAAATAATTCTGATATTCTCCTGAAAGAATGTTTTGCCACCATTCCTTGTTATCAAGATACCATTGGATTGTCTGTTGGATTCCTGTATCAAAATTATATTTTGGTTTCCATCCTAATTCTGTTTCCAATTTTGTTGGATCAATGGCATATCTTAAATCATGTCCTTTTCTATCTTCTACATACTTGATTAATGATTCTGGTTTATCTAATGCTTTTAAGATTGTTTTAACAACCTGAAGGTTTGTTCTTTCATTATGTCCACCTACATTATAGACTTCTCCAACTCTTCCATTTCTAATGATTAAATCAATAGCAACACAATGATCATAAACATGTAACCAGTCTCTGACATTTTCTCCTGTTCCATAAACTGGTAATGATTCATCAGCTAACGCTCTTGAAATCATTAATGGAATAAGTTTTTCTGGAAAATGATATGGTCCATAGTTATTAGAACATCTGCTGATTGTCACTGGTAAACCATATGTTCTATGGTATGCCAATACAAATAAATCTGCAGCTGCTTTAGATGAACTATATGGACTAGATGTATGTAATGGTGTTTCTTCTGTAAAGAACAAGTCTGGTCTATCTAATGGCAAATCACCATAAACTTCATCAGTTGATACCTGATGATATCTTTTGATACCATATTGATTACATGCATCTAATAATGTTGTTGTTCCCATAACATTTGTTCTGACAAAACTTTCAGGATCTTCAATACTTCTATCAACATGTGATTCTGCTGCAAAGTTCACAACAATATCAAATTTTTCTTTTTCGAATAAATCAAAGATAAACTTTCTATCAGCAATATCACCTTTGACAAACTTATAATTAGGTTTTCCTTCAACTGGTTTACATGTTTCTAAGTTACCAGCATAAGTTAATAAATCTAAATTAACAATCATATCTTCAGGATATTTATTCACCATATAATGAACAAAGTTACCACCAATAAATCCTGCTCCACCTGTGACTAATATTTTCATTATTTTTCTTCTCCTTCATATACAAACTGATTATTTGATTCTTCTAAAGTTGGTCCTGTTTGATCTTTTTCACTTAATACAGGTTCAATACCATTTAATAATGTTCCCCAATCTACATGAGCAGTAGGATCATCATAACGCATACCACCTTCAGACTCTTTATTATAAACATTATCAACTTTATATCTAAATTCTACATTATCTGTTAACGTTAAAAATCCATGAGCAAATCCCTGTGGAATAAAGAACTGTCTATGATTTTCAGCACTTAATTCAACAGATACCCATTCACCATATGTAGGACTACCTTTTCTAATATCCACAGCAACGTCAATCACTTTTCCTTTTGTACAAGATACAAGTTTTGATTGTGCATAAGGAGGGTTTTGCCAATGTAATCCTCTTAATGTTCCTTTTTGTGCACTAAATGACATATTATCTTGTACAAAATCAACTGTGATTCCTAACTTTTCGTATTTTGGTTTAGAATATGTTTCTGTAAAATAACCTCTGTGATCACCAAAAACATCTGTTTCAATAATCAAAACTCCTGGTATTTTTGTTTCAATAACTTTCATTAATCAATATACTTCCCTTCTAATACATCTTTTAAATATTTTCCATACTGATTCTTTTTATAAAGTTCACATGCTTTTTCTAACTCTTCTTTTGAAATCCATCCATTTAGATAAGCAATTTCTTCTAGACATGCAATCTTTCTATGTGAATGTGTTTCTACAGTCTTTACAAAGTTTGTTGCATCTACTAATGATTCATGTGTTCCTGTATCTAACCATGTAAACCCTTGCCCTAATAAAGTGACTTCTAAATCACCATTTTCTAAATAAATTTTATTTAAATCTGTGATTTCCAACTCTCCTCTATCACTTGGTTTAATCTGTTTGGCATATTCTACAACTTTATTGTCATAGAAATATAAACCAGTAACAGCATAATTTGATTTTGGATGTTCTGGTTTTTCTTCAATAGAAATAGCTTTTCCATTTTCATCAAACTCAACAACACCAAATCTTTCAGGATCATCAACATAATAACCAAAAACAGTCGCTCCAGAAGTTTTAGCTGCTGCCTGTTTTAAGCGTTTTGTAAGTCCATGACCATGGAAAATGTTATCTCCTAAAATCATAGCACAGCTATCTCCATTAATAAATTCTTCGCCCAACAAAAATGCCTGAGCTAATCCATCAGGTGATGGTTGTACTTTATATTGTAATTCAATTCCAAATTGATGTCCATCTCCTAATAACTCCTGAAATCTTGGTGTATCATCAGGAGTAGAAATAATTAAAATTTCTTTAATCCCTGCATTCATCAAGATACTTAATGGATAATAAATCATTGGTTTGTCATAAATAGGTAATAATTGTTTACTTGTGACTTGTGTAAGAGGATAAAGTCTTGTCCCACTTCCTCCTGCCAAAATAATTCCTTTCATATTCATTTTCCTCCATTTTCTACAAACAAAATATAAACCATGACGTTACGTCATGGTCAATACCTATTTTTGACAAATAAACATGCCAGCATCTTTTGTAATATAGAAATGAGAATGTGATGATAATTTACGATCAAGGAATTTTTTAAAAGCCATATAATCTTTAGAAATATACTCACTTTGATTGCCATGACAAGATAAAATGTAATTAGCAATATCATCCATATTATGAACTTCTAAATGATCTTCATATTTTTTTTGTTTAACTTCAGTAAAATATTTCAATAGAATATTTTTACCATTATCTAATCCAAATACGTCATATAATTGTCTATTTGATAATACAATCTTAGGGTTATATTCTTTGACTAAATCTGTAATTTCTTTCATATGTTGACTACCATAAGTACTGCAATATAAATAACCTCCTGGTTTTAAAATTCTTTGAATCTCTTTCAATGCCTGATTTAAATCCTTCAAATAGAAAAAAACATGATTTGCTATCACTATATCAAACGATTCATCTGGATAAGGGATATTTAAACAATCAAAACATTGATAATTGATATCTGATATATTTTCAAGATTCTTTTTAGCATCATCAATCATACCTTGTGATATATCTGATAAAACAATATGTCCTTGTATCAACTCTTGATTATCTTTCCATAATTGACCATTCCCACAACCAATTTCTAAAACACAACTGTCTTCATGTAAGCAATAATAAGAAAACAACCAACGAAACCAAGATATTGGATTTATAGAATATTTATCATGTAACCTCATTCTAATATCTATATTTGTCGCATTACGATACTGCTCTACAAGTTCTTTTTCCATTTCATCCATTTGGATATTCTTCATAAACTCGGACCATTCTATTTTTTCATTATGAATGAGAGTATTTTGTGCTTCCTGTAAAAAAGATTGCATAGATTGCAATGTTTCTATTTTTTGTTGAATCAATTTCATTTGTAAGTCTAAGGACTGTTTCAAAGATAAATAACTATCATTGGCTGTCATTGCAAAAATATCATCTAAAGAAAATCCTAAATATTTTAAAGATAATATTTTTTGAAGTTTTTCAAAATCTTTATCAGTATATAAACGATACCCATTGGTATCAATTAATGATGGTTTTAACAATCCTTTTTTATCATAATAGCGAACTGTCCTTATAGATATACTGGCTTTTTTAGCAAATTCACCTGTTTTATAATAGTTCATTTTTCTCACATCCTCAGTATCATTTTTATTATATCACTATTAAAAGTTTTATCACAAGTATATTAGTTTCATCTATACAAGTGATGATGTCTAAGCCAAAGGAACTCTTATTGAAATATTCAATATATTTGATTACTATCCATTGATTGTTTATAATATATTTAAGTATAAGTAATGAGAGGATGATGAAAAATGTCAATAGGTAGTCAATTTAAAGGACTAGATATGGAAGAATTGATTGGTAAACCATCAAAGGCTAAAGATGACGCTAAAATATTGTTTGACCAAATGATAACAGAATACATTCAAGAAGTTGAATTTGAAAAACAAAAGGAAATCAGAAATGATCAATTTGATTATACAAAAGAAAATGAGAATCCTGATGAAACAATCATTAATAAAGATATAAACATCGATGCCCCATTGCGTACAATTGTTCCAATTCCTCATCTACAAATCGATCCAAATTATATTGAGTTTGATATGGAAATCAAAGAAAGTAAACCAGATGAGAATTCTTAATTATAATGTTTTCATTTGAATATATGAAATAAAAATTTCAAAGTGCTTGAGTTATCTTATAATCAATAAAAAAAACTCAATATCAGAATAGATAGTCTCTATAATAAAATTGGAGAGGAACTAAGATTCAACTTAATTCCTTCTCCAATTTTCATATACAAATGGTCATATATTATTGTCATCTCATATTTTAAATTCTCACATACAATCATTTCCATCAAACTCAAAACAATTCTGTATTTTAAATCATTAATATATAAAATCTATAACAAATAACTAACATAATTTCATCTATCATTATAAACATGAAAAAGAAGAGATAAAAGTATGGTAATTTAAATA
>NZ_SJOR01000034.1:0-13400 GCF_012027715.1 Massilimicrobiota sp. SW1139
AAATTTTTCATCCCATCTAGAAATATTTTATTTTTGTATAATAGATGAGATAATCATTAATAATTTTATTAAACTTGAAAATGTAAAATATTCTTTAATTTTAAAACATATATTACTTAAACATTGCAGTTTTGTAACAATTGAAAACCATTTTTAAAGTATATAATTTTCTATAAGTACAGTAGATATAATCCTTTTCTAAAAGAATCAAAAAGTAGATTTTATTGTTCAGTTAATTAAGGGTATTAAAATATATGTTTTTTGGTCAATTATAGCTACAATATTCCCTTTTTATTATAGAACACAGTGAGAGAAAAAGTCTACTTTTTAGAGCAAAAAAAATAATAAGATAAATATGTGACCATTTATGTGACCCTATTCATATAATAAGTAAAAAGTATTCACTGGATATTTTTTACCTATTATAAAACTTATAAAACCAACTAACTCAATACATTTTATTTAAACATCATTCTAAAAAAAGATTTCTACATAATTGAAGTAAAAATGGTATATTAAATATTTGCGAGGCAGACCCTGGACTTTAAATTTTTAAATGGGGTCTGTCTTTTCTTGCTTTAAATTTAAATTGGGGTTGTTTTTTATAAAATGAGAATCTCCTGTTATAATTTTTTTGCAAACAATATTACAAAAAAGAAGACTATCTAACAGATCTATTGAGAAAATAACTATATCAAGAAGATCAACCAGTAATGCAAATAGAATGCAAAACATTGCAAGATCTAGAAATAAATTCATATATTCGAAAAATTTATATAAAAAATATAATGCAACCGAGCATGGAAAAAGATGAAAATAGTTGGTAAATCAAGAGGAAAATATAATAAAAAAGATGACAAATAGTCATCAATCAAATATTGTTGATCCAGCTTTAAAAGATAGTCTAAGAAGTCACGGGGTTTTCCAAAACGAATAAGTTTTACGGGAAATCTCTTTTTCTATTTTCTCAATCTATGTTCCAAAATCGTGGGAAATTCAATAGCTTGTTGATCATATAGCTCATATAAAAAAGTTTAAAGATTATTCAAACATTTCTTTGTTTTCTTCTATTTAATGTTATATGATTTAGTTATAAAGGTGATAAGTATATATATTAATGATGACTTTAAATCCATTTATTTGGCATCTATTATTAATAGCTACGCTTATTATAGACTGTATATAATATCTCATAAGATCAACTATTAATTTATTTGCTGATACGTTATTTATTTCATTTTTATATGGTGTATATATACTTTTCAACTATGTTTAAAATGTCAAAATAAAAAGGAATCATTATTTTACGATTGACATTTCATGCTATCTGGTCACAATGACCTGTCAAACGTACTATCAGGTAGGAAATCCTACAATTTCATAATCAACAGTACAAATTAAAAACAGAATATTAAACATGCTAAATTCTCGACTATAGGTATTAAAAAACGGGAAGGTAGTTCTTCCCGTATTAATTTAAAGCTTTTTAGGATAGACCCCTCAATTTTTTAAAGGACCGTAGAAATCTTTTTTACATTCCTAATGATGCTATATATGATTGTAATGATGATTCACCAAGTACACGTACTCGTGGTAATTTTGTTGGATCCTGACCTTTTTTACTTTTCCATACTCTGTTGTAAAAGCACATAAAATTTTAGCTTCTTGAATAGCTTGTTGTCCTTGTACTGTGACATCTCCATATGGATAAGCAAAAGCTTCTGTATTTTCAACAGTATTTTGAGCCTTTAATAAATCTTCTTTAATTTGTTCCATATTTATAGCACTGATAATACCACCATGTCCAATATTTCCTCCACCTTTATGCATATCATAAGAATGAGATTGAAATGTAATATACTCACTGGCATATTTTTTTACTTTTTCTTTTCCATTTTGAGATGCAATAATAAAAGAAGTTGCTGGAATCTGATATTTTTCTAATAATGGAATACCATACTTTAAAAATCCTTTTTGTCCATCATCAAAGGTTAAAATAACAATTTTCTTTGGCAAATCAATTTCACCTTTTATATAAGCTGATAATTCCTGATATGATGGAAAATAAAAATCTTGGTCTTTTAAGTATTTTAATTGTTCTTCTAATTTTGAATCAAGAATATAATTTGTATTTATCGTTTTTGGTAAATCATCTGGAGTATAGACATAATGATACATTAAAACAGGTATCCCATGACTATTTTTTTCAAATTCATTGACAACATGTACAGTTCTTTTCTTAGAACAATAGATACCCTCTTTATTTTGAACAGAATATATAATCTCATAATCGCCAACCTTTTGAGTATCAACTTTTCCTGTGATTTTAACTTGATCAGTCAGATTACCTTCATTTTGATCAATAACATGACATCCTGATTCTATATACTTCTGTCCTTTTAAAACATAAGTATCCTGAGATCCATTTAAATTCATAACGATTTGTTTATTATTTAAGACTTCAACAAAACGTTTAACAGTCTGATTTTTGTATTGATATTTAATTTCATATTGTCCTTCTTGAGATGTATCAACATTCCCAATCATTTCTACATCTTCAAGATTTGTTCCCTTTTCTTCATAAATAGAATTTAGCATGAAAACTTCTTTTTCATTTCCTATTAATTCTAATGTTTCTGTTTTTTTAAACACAAACCAAAAAATCAAAACAATCATAACAATAATAGGAATGAATGTTATCATAACATGTTTTTTATTGAGTTTTCTCATTTTTTCCTTCCCCATAAAAGAATAGTATATCCTACGACATACTATTCTTCTTCATTATCTTCAGTTTCTTCTTCTGATTTAGATACAACTTCTACACTTGAAACAATTGATCCTTCAGCAACTTTAATCAATCTAACACCTTGAGTATTTCTTCCAGCTAATTTTACTTGTTCCATTGGAAGTCTAATCATGATTCCTTCACTTGTCATGATTAATAAATCTTCATCACCATTAACAGCTCTTAAAGCTACCAATTGTCCTGTTTTTTCAGTCGTATTAATCGTTTTCACACCTTTACCACCACGATGTGATTCACGGTAATCTTCTATTGGAGACATCTTACCATAACCATTTTCACTAATAGCCATAATATATTGTCCTTCTCCATTTGTTGTCATACCCACAACATGACTACCATCTACATTAATACCTTTGACACCTGAAGCTGTTCTACCCATTGGTCTGACATCATTTTCATTGAATCTAATTAATTTTCCATTAGATGCTGCAACGAGAATTTCTTCATTTTCTTTTGTTAATTTCACAGCAACCAACTGATCTTCATCTTTTAAATTAATCGCAATCTTACCAGACTGTCTAATATTTTTAAATTCTTCAATAGATGTTTTCTTAACTAAACCATTTAATGTCACAAAGAATAGATATAGATTCTTATCTTCATCAATATCATCTTTATCAATAGAAATCATAGATTTAACACTTTCATCTTTATCCAAATTTAATAAATTGACAACAGGTAATCCTTTAGCAGTTCTACCAAATTCAGGAATATTATATCCTTTTAAACGATAGACTTTACCAAAGTTTGTAAAGAATAATAAATCATCATGAGTACTCATATGAATTAAAGCATCCACAATATCATCCTCATTTGTTCCCATACCTTTGATACCTCTACCACCTCTATTTTGTGTTTTATAAGTATCAACAGGCATACGTTTCACATATCCATTAGAAGTTAAAGAAATAATCACATCTTCGACTGGAATTAAATCTTCATCTTCTAAATCAAATGTTCCTTGAATAATTTCAGTTCTTCTCTTATCAGCAAATTTAGCTTTAATTTCTAATAATTCTTTTTCAATAATTTCTAATATTCTTTCTCTTTTTGCAAGAATATCTTTTAAATCAGCAATCAATTCTAATAATTGATTTAATTCATTTTCAATCTTTTCTCTTTCCAAACCAGCTAATCTTTGAAGCTGCATTTCTCTGATTGCTTTTGCTTGTCGATCAGACATATCAAATTCATCCATCAATCTCTGTTGAATAATTTCTGTTGTTCGTGATGAACGAATGAGTTCAATAATAGCATCAATCTGATCTAATGCTCTTTTTAAACCATCCAAAATATGAGCACGATCTTCAGCTTTCTTTAAATCATAAGCTGTTCTTCTTCTGATCACTTCTTCTTGATGATCAAGATAGTAAGTAATCATTTGTTTTAAATTTAATGTTTGAGGTTGATTATTTACTAAAGCAATAGAATTTACACCAAATGTTGTCTGTAAAGCTGTTAATTTAAATAACTGATTTAAAATAACTTCTGGTTGAACATCTTTACGAAGTTCAATCATAATACGAATACCTTCACGGTTAGATTCATCACGTATTTCTGTAATACCTTCAATACGTTTTTCTTTGACATGTTCAGCCATTTTTTCAATTAAACGAGCTTTATTGACCATATATGGTATTTCAGTAACAACAATAGCTTTTTTACCACCATGAATATCAATAATATCCGTTTTCGCTCTCATGACAATTAAGCCATTACCAGTTTCATAAGCTTTTTTAATCGCTGATTTACCTAAAATATAAGCTCCTGTTGGAAAATCAGGTCCCTGAATATAATTTTCCATTAATTCTAGAATCGTAATATCAGGATTATGAGAAACAGCTAATATGGCATCAATAACTTCACCTAAATTATGAGGTGGAATATTTGTAGCCATACCAACCGCAATTCCTGTTGTCCCATTGACTAATAAGTTAGGAAAACGTGATGGCATAACTTCTGGTTCTGATTCTTCACCATCATAGTTAGGAATGAAATTAACTGTATCTTTATTAATATCTCTCACCATTTCCATAGAAATCTTAGACATTCTAGCCTCAGTATAACGTTGTGCCGCAGCACCATCACCATCAATAGAACCAAAGTTTCCATGACCGTCTACTAACATATAACGATAACTGAAATCCTGTGCCATACGAACTAATGCTTCATAGATTGAAGAGTCACCATGAGGATGGTATTTCCCCATAACTTCCCCAACAATACGCGCTGATTTCTTATATGGTTTATCACTATAACATCCAAGTTCATTCATTCCATGCACAATTCTTCTTTGAACAGGCTTTAATCCATCTCTCACATCTGGTAAAGCTCTTTGAACAATAACTGACATGGCATAATTGATAAAGGATTGTTTCATTTCTTTTGTTAATGATCTTTTCTTAATTCCACGTTCTTCCATTTTTTCTCTCCTTTACTATAAGTCTAATTCTGCCATTTGTGCATTTTCTTGAATAAATTCACGTCTTGGTTCAACTTTTTCACCCATCAACATATCAAACATAGCATCAGCCTGCATCGCATCATCTAAATCAATTTGCCATAATACACGATGTTCTGGGTTCATTGTTGTATCCCATAACTGTTCAGCATTCATTTCTCCTAAACCTTTATAACGCTGAATAGAAATTTTGGCATTTTCACCAAGTTCTTCTTTTTTCTTTTCCAATTCATAATCAGAATATAAATAATATTCTTCTTTTCCATGTTTCAATAAATATAATGGTGGCTGTGCAGCATAAACATATCCTTCTTCAATCAATGGCTTTAAGAAACGATATAAGAATGTCAACATCAAAATACGAATATGTCCACCATCAACATCGGCATCGGTCATGATGACAATTTTATGATATCTTAATTTACTAATATCAAATTCTTCACCAATACCCGTTCCAAAAGCTGTAATCATTGAACGAATTTCAGCATTTCCTAAAATTCTATCTAATCTTGATTTTTCAACATTTAAAATCTTACCACGTAATGGCAAAATGGCCTGAGTTCTACGATCTCTACCCATTTTGGCACTACCACCGGCAGAATCCCCTTCGACAATGAATACTTCACATTCACTAGGATCCTTAGATGAGCAGTCAGCTAATTTACCTGGCAAGGCAATACTATCTAAAGCTGTTTTTCTTCTTGTCATTTCTCTGGCACGTTTGGCTGCCATTCTAGCACGACTTGCGACAATGGCTTTATTGATAATAATTTGTGCTGTATTTGGATTTTCTAATAAAAATTTATCTAACGCTGTTGAAATAATATTACTTGCGATTTTTCTCACTTCAGCATTTCCTAATTTTGTTTTTGTCTGTCCTTCATATTGAGGATCAGGATGTTTCACTGAAATAATCGCTGTTAACCCTTCACGGCAATCATCACCACTTAAAGATTCTTCATCTTTTTTCAGGAAATTATTATTTTTTGCATAATTATTAATGACTCTTGTTAAAGCAAGACGGAAACCTTCTTCGTGAGTTCCTCCTTCATGCGTATTGATATTATTACAGAAAGAGTAGATATTTGGCTGATATCCATCATTATATTGCATACCAACTTCAACCTTAATATCATCTATTTCATCTTCTACATAAATAATTTCTTCATGAATAGGCGTTTTATTACGATTTAAATAAGCTACGTATTCTTTGATACCACCTTCATAATGATATTCATTTTTCTTATGTGGTGTCTGTCTATGATCTTCTAAAATTAATTTCAATCCTTTATTTAAGAAAGCCAATTCACGGATTCTCTGATTTAATGTTTCATAATCATATACAGTTGTTTCTTCAAAAATCAAAGGATCAGCTTTAAAAGTAACAGTTGTTCCAGTATCATCACAATCACCAATAATCTTTAAATCTTCAACAGGTTGTCCACCTTTTTCAAATCTTTGATAATAAATATGACCATCTCTATGTACATAAACTTCTAACCATTCACTCAATGCATTAACAACGCTGGCACCAACACCGTGTAGACCACCAGAAACTTTGTAGCCTCCACCACCAAATTTACCACCAGCATGTAAAACAGTTAAAATTGTTTCAACTGTACTCTTACCAGTTTTTGCATGAACACCTGTTGGCATACCACGTCCATTATCAATAACCTTGACAACATCGCCTTCTTCTAAAATCACTTTAATTTCACTACAAAATCCAGCTAAAGCTTCATCAATAGAGTTATCAACAATTTCCCATACCAAATGATGTAAACCTCTAGAAGACGTTGAACCAATATACATACCCGGTCTTTTTCTAACAGCTTCTAATCCTTCTAAGACTTGAATATCAGATTCATTATAACTGTGTTGAACTTTATTTTCTTCCATAGCTTTCTCCTTTCACATTTCCATTTTCAATGACGATTTTCTTTGCTTTATCTATAACCTGATGATGAATACCATCAATATTTGTTGAAGTTAAAAAAGTCTGAACCTTTCCTTCAATTAAATTCAATAACTTCGTCTTTCTTGTATCATCTAGTTCACTTAAAACATCATCTAACAACAAAACAGGATATTCTCCGATTTCTTTTTTAATCAATTCTAATAAAGCGATTTTTATTGCTAAAACAATAGATCTTTGTTGCCCCTGTGAAGCATAAGTTATAGCATCCTGTTGATTTAAACACATCACCAGATCATCTTTATGAATACCATGTGTTGTCTGTTTAAAAGCAATATCTTTTTGATAATTCTTTCGATAATCTTCTAAAATACCTTCATAACTCATATCTTTGTAATGTGTTTTATATTGAATTGATAATACTTCCTGATGTAAAGCAATATAATCATACATTTTCGCAGATATCTCATTTAATAATTCTACAAATTCAATTCTTTTCTTTAATAATTGAACTTGTAATCGTGCCATCTGTTCAGATAAAACCTCTAAGTAATCATCAGCTTTTAAATGTTTTTCATTTAATAATTTCAAATATTTATTTCTTTCTTTTAATAATCTTTGATATTTATTAAAATCATACATATATATAGGTGATATTTTAGATAACTCCATATCAATCAATTTTCTTCTTAATTTTGGACTTCCTTTTATTAACATTAAATCTTCAGGAATAAATAAAACAACATTTAAATAACCAACATAATCACTTGTTTTTTTAATTTCATTATGATTAATCAAAGCTTTCTTTCCTAACTTTGATAAAACAATCTCTAAATTTAATGTCTTTTGATTATTAATAACCTGTCCTTGAATTTTCGCAAAGTCCTGATCAAAATAAATCATTTCATCTATGACTTTTGTCTTAAAACTTTTAGACATTGATAAAATATATATAGCTTCTAATAAGTTTGTTTTTCCTTGAGCATTTTGACCAATTAAAATATTAATAAAAGGATCAAATTTTACTGAACAATCAATATAATTTCTAAAATTCTTTAATTGAATACTATGAATCTTCATTAATGATTAGATATTCTTGACCATCAAAAGAAACAATATCCTGATGATAGAGCTTTTTACCACGTCTTGTTTCTACTTCACCATTGACAAGAACCAGTCCATCACTAATGACTAATTTAGCTTCAGCTCCACTACTTACAGCATCAGCTAATTT
The DNA here is from genome assembly GCF_012027715.1 of Massilimicrobiota sp. SW1139. Lineage (NCBI taxonomy): Bacteria > Bacillati > Bacillota > Erysipelotrichia > Erysipelotrichales > Erysipelotrichaceae > Massiliimicrobium > Massilimicrobiota sp. SW1139. The sequence continues at coordinate 8,420 of NZ_SJOR01000034.1, forward strand.
AAGTAATTGTCCTAAAGTAATATACTCACTATGAATTGTAACTTCTTTCATATATTTATCACCCATACTTTCATAACCTGAACTATTATAGCACAAAAACATCAAAAATGATAGTTTTTATGGCTTATATTCAATATTTATAAAAAAAGTGATAAATCTCATTTTTATATAAAAACCTCTTATAAGCTAAATATAAGCTAAAAAATGATATATAGTCTTTTTGACTACATATCATCTTTTAATGTTTCTATAATATTCTGTTTTCTAAAACGATTTAATCCTAATTTAAATGTTAAGATCATCACTATCATCATCACAATAAATGATATCAAATAAGCTATCCATGAAGGTGTAAAAGGAAGAGTACTAGAAGATAAATTATATAATAGAAATTCTATTATTATACAGAATGGTAAACTATATACAAATGATTTTATGCCATAAATAGAAGATTCTTTCCATAACATTTTTTTCATATCATTGACACTCATGCCTATACTCATGAACATCGCAAATTCTTTTTTCCTTTTTTCTATGCTGGCACTCATCATATTTAAGATATTTAATAATGTAAATATAAGTAAAATTGTTATAAATCCATAAACAAATATCTCTACAATTGTCATAAATTCAATTCTTTCCTGATTAGCTGATGTTTCATCGTAACTGCTTAATCCATAAGATTCCAATTCTTGATTTAATTGTTCATGTTGTTGTGTCCGAATATAAATTTCTATATTCGTAGACCCAAACTCTTTTTCAAAATAGTCTGTGGAAACAATAAAAGTTAATTCGTAAGGATTAATTATATTATATTCATCAGATGTTTCTATCATTTGAATATCTTGAAAATTTTGAATATCTATCTTCTTTTCTTTTTCAGTTTCATCATCTAAATAACTGATATACATATCTTGAATGAAGTTTCTGTCCATTTTTTTATAAACTGACGAAATTTCTGTTTCATTTTCGCCCAAGATTAAAGATTGATTATATGTTAATGCTAAATCATTTGATGGCTGAATACCATTATCCTCACATAATTGATTAAATCTTTGATCATCTATACACTGAATATAAATTCCTATAGTTTTTGGACTTTCATATGTTAAATAATCAGGATTAATATCTACATTAACAAATTCTAATCCTCTCAAATAATAGTCATTATCATATTGACTGTTATTTAAAATATCAATAACATCTTGTCTATTTTTCATTTCAACGTCTGAAACTGAAATATCATAATCATGAATACCACTTTCTTTTTTGACAGTATTAATAAAATTTTTACCAAAACTTGTCATAGAAACAAAGATAATCATTGATAACATTAAGGAAATAATAATAACTCTGGATTTGATTCCTTGTCTTTTATAATTTTTAATAGACAATTGCCATGAAACATTAAAAAATTTTGATAAAAAACGATTTAATTGAAGTCTTTTCTTTTTCACTTTAACTTCATCACTTTTCGTTAAAGCATCCATCACAGATATTTTTGATATTCTTCTTGCAGGTATATATAATGCGATAAAAGTAATCAAAAACGAACCTATAATAACGAGACATAAATATAATGGTGAGATTTGCGTATGAATAGATAAGTTGAGATCTTTTAAAATTTTCATTTGATTAGCAAATAAAAAAGCAATATTTAATCCTATAAAACTACATAGAATTCCAAATGGTATCGCAATAATGGATAATATGAATCCTTCAAAATAAACAGAACATTTCTTTTGTTTAGGCGTAGCACCTACGCTTGAAAGCATCCCAAGATATTGAATACGATCTGTTGTTGATAGATGGAATGCCTGATATATAATCATAATAGATACAAAACTAATAATACCAATCATAATATAAATCATATGATATACATCTGTATATCCAGCAGTTAAACCTTCTTCAAAGATATTCTGTACAGCTAAATAAGATATATTATAAGATATAGCATCTTCTGAAGATGGTGTATTTCCCATTTTCTCTATTTTTTCCTTTAAATTTTGTACATGTTGAAATATATTTTTGGAAACATCTTTATCTTTAATATACATTGTATAATCTTGAGTTAAATCTATATAAGAAAATGCCTGATATATATCTCCCATGAAATCTTGAGATTGATAACTATTCATAAATCCTACAATTGTATATGTTTGTTGATTATCAAATGTTATCTGATCTCCTATTTTTTTATCAATATGATTCATTTTTAAAAATTCTGGTGTTATAACAATTTCATACTTATTAACAGGTAATCTTCCATCAATAATATAATCATAGAGTCCTTTCTTTTGAAAATATAATGAATCACCAGACTTCATATATAACTGTGAATCTTGATAATCAAGTTGTGTTGTACAAGAAAAATAATATTCATCAACTTGAGAATCATCTTTTATTAAATCAATAATTTCTTGTCTATTATCAACAATGCGATAATGGTAATCTCCTCTTGTTTTTTCTATATAACTTTTATAATAGGCTTTACCTGATGAAAAAGCTATTCCTACACAGCTCATCATGATAACTGATACCATAATACATAGTAATGTCAATAAACTTCTTTTTTTATTGGCTTTCAGATATCTTAAGGTCAATATATTCATAATTTTCATTTTCTAATAACCTCATCTTTTTTTATCTTTCCATCTTCTATCACGATGATTCTATCTGCCTGCATAGCTATATTTTCATCATGAGTAATCATGATTAAGGTCTGTTTATATCTTTTTTGTGTTAATTTCAGTAAATCTATGATTTCTTTACTGTTTTTTGAATCAAGATTTCCTGTTGGTTCATCCGCAAGAACCAGTGATGGTGCATTCATTAATGCTCTTCCTATTGATACACGTTGTTGCTGTCCTCCTGAAAGTTCTCTTGGTAGATGTTTTTCTCTTGATTTCAAATCTAATATACGTAGTAATTCATCCAATCTTTCCTGATTCACTTTTTTATTATCCAGCAATACTGGCAATGTCATATTTTCTTCAACGGTTAATATAGGAATTAAATTATAGAATTGATAAATCAACCCAACTTCCCTTCTTCTAAATATGGCTAATTCATTTTCATTCTTTTTATAGACATTTTGTCCATTGACAATCACTTCACCACTTGTTGGTTTATCAACACCACCAATCAAATGTAATAGTGTACTCTTTCCTGATCCGGATGAACCTACAATAGCTATAAATTCACCTTTTTCAACAGTAAATGAAACATGATCTAAGGCCACAACCTTATTTTCATCATGTCCATAAATCTTGGTCAAATTTTTTACTTCTAATATTGCCATATGTTCTCCCTCCTCATCTATATAGTATCAAATAAAAATGACAAACCCGTGACAATAAAGTGACAGATTTGTCATAATTAAATATTTATACATTTTCTTTATATAAATGAATTGTAAATTTTGTGCCAGGATATGTATTTTCTACTTGAATTGTTCCATTTTGTTTTTCAATAATCATAGAACTCAAAGCTAAACCTATACCTACACTATCTTGCTTTGCATTTTTTCCTTTATAAAATCTTTCAAATAGATGTATTAAATCTTCCTGATCAATACCACAACCATTATCCTGAATAATGATTTCATCATATAAAGGATTTTGATTCATTGATATTTGAATCATACCATTTTGTTCAACATGTTCTATACAATTTTTTAGGATATTAGATAAAGCTTCTAAAGTCCATAAAATATCACATTTGAATATCTCTGATTCTTGAATATTGATTTGTATTTGAATATTTTTCATATCTATTTGTATTTCAAATGGATTTAATAATTGCAAAACAAAATCTTTCTGTGTAATGCTTTCCTGATGAAAAGTAACTGTCTGGGCATCTAATTGTGCCATTTTTAATAAACTCATCACGAGCCATTCAATTTTATCTAATAATTTCTTTTCTTCTTTTAATAATTGTCTTTTTTCATTACCTTCAGCTTTATTTAATCTTTCATGAATTAAATTTAAAGCTGTTAAAGGTGTTTTCATTTGATGAGATATATCTTCCAGATATTCTTTTAAAATCAGTTTTTCATTTTCTAATAAATGACTTTGTTCATAAATCTTATTGACTAATTTACATATATCACTCTCTAAAATAGAAAGATTTCCCTCTTTGTATTTTTGAATATAAAAATCATTATGATGAAATAAAATATCATTGATTTGTTTAGAAATAGAAATAATTTTTTTATTTTGTTTATAGATGTAAAAACATAAACCACCAATGATACAACATAGTAAGAATATAATCATATACATCATTTAATCTCCCAGTTGATAACCCAATCCTCTTTTGGTTTGTATGATTTGGGGATGTTGAGGCTGATCTTCTATCTTATTTCTTAATCTTTTAATATAAACAGTCAAAGTATTATCATTCATATCTTCACCTGTCATCTGATAAAGTTCTTCTAATAAAAATTCTCTTGTTAGTAAATGATGAGCATGTTGTACAAATATTAACAATAATTTATATTCTAAAGCTGATAAAAAGATTTCCTGATGATTTTTAAAGACTTTAGCTTGAGAAATATAAACTTGCAGATTTTGATATTGAAATATCTGATCTTGTTTTTTATATCTTCTTAAAATATTTTGAATACGTGATAAAAGTATTCGAGGTTGAAATGGTTTTGATATATAATCATCTGCTCCTAAATCAAGTCCTGTAATAATACTAAATTCATCACTTTGGGCCGTTAAGAAAATAATAGGAATATCATAATAAGCTTTAATTTCATTATATAAAGAAAAGCCATTACCTTCTTTTAATGAAATATCTAATAAGATTAAATCTATAGATTGTTGTTGGAGTATTTGCATAGCCTTTTTTTGACCATCAACAGCTATTAAATGATAACCATTTTCTCTTAAATAAGAATTTAAATGCTTAACGATTTGTAAATCATCTTCAACCAGTAAAATTTTTTCCATAATACCACCATTCAAATTAT
>NZ_SJOR01000035.1:0-9022 GCF_012027715.1 Massilimicrobiota sp. SW1139
CAATTAGAAGTCTTTCTTTGTTGTAGCACGTGGCATCAATAAATGTTGAATGACAACAGCTTTGTTTTCAATTTCTTCATCATTAAGTATTTTTGTTAGCAATCTTACAGCTAATGCCCCCATATCATACACAGGAACATGAATAGATGTTAATGAAGGACGACAAATCAAAGCATAGCTTGTATTCATCATACCAATAACTTCCATTTCATCAGGAATTTCAATTCCATTGTCAATTGCAGCATTCACAACAGCAACAGCTTCCTTATCATAACTTGTAAAAACAAGATCATGTCGATGATTTTTAAAATACTCTAAAAATTGTGGATAGCTTTTTTCATAATGTGATGATGTATGTACGACCTGTTTTGTTGCATCAAAAACCAAATCATATTTTTGATAAGCTTCCTGAATTCCAGTAATCATTTCTTCTATGTTGATTAAATTCTGCTTAGGTGACACAAACAAAATATCACTTTTTCCCTGTGCCAAATATTTATCAACAACCTCATATGCAATCTTTTTTGCATCTGCAAAAATAGATCCCATATATTTCCCAGTAACACTTGTTCCAATAACAACTGCAGGTATTTTATATTTATTAACTAAAGCAATTTCCTTTTCGATTTCTTCATTATTAAATAAAATCACACCATCTGCACGTGATTTCACAACTTTTTCAATAACAGTTTCAATAGGATTGCCATCTCCAATTTCATCTGTTGTATAAATACTGACATTATAGTCTAAACGGCGACTTGTATCACCTATTCCACCAATCATATCTTTCACATGAGCAAATAATGATTGTGGAAAAACAATAGCAATCGTTGTTGTCTTACTTGTTGCAAGACCTCTGGCAATCTGATTGGGTTTGAAATCTAAACGTTGAATAGCCTCAAGGACTTTATCACGTGTTTTAGGTTTCACAACACTCGAACCGTTAATAACACGTGAAACTGTTGCCAGAGAAACACCAGCTTCTCTAGCAACATCATAAATTGTTACATTTTTCCCCATGATTAATCTTTAATCTCTTCAATCATTTCATCTAATTTTTCTTCAACATTCTCGATTTCATTTTCAAAAGCTTCTAAATAATCATCATCTACAGATGAATCTAAAACTTTTGTTTTGACTTCTTCTATTTTATCATTTACTTTTTGTGTTAAATCAACAACTCCATCACGAATCGTTAAATACTGGTCACTATCTTTTACTTTTGCAGCAAAATCTTCTAATTTTGCTTCCAATTCATTAAGTTTATCTCTTGTCGTTGCTTTAAATGTATCAATATCAAATTCATCTACAGATTTCTTAACTGTTTCAATTGTTTGACCTAACATAGCTTCAAGATCTTCTTTTGTCATATTCTTTAAATTATCATAAGCTTTTAAAGATTCACGTTTAATATCTTCTCTTAATTCACTACCTTTTTTAGGTGCCAATAATAATCCAGCAACTGCACCAATACCTAAACCAACTAAAAACTTCCCAAATTTCATTCTAATCACCTTTCTCTTTCTATTTTTTTCTTCTTAAAAACGAAGTTAAAAATCCTAAAACCCCAAATAAACCAGATTTCATACCACCTTTTGAAAAAATACCACTTACCAATTCAACAGGTGCATTGAGCATATTCATTTTATTATTGACATCATCTAAAATATGATCAACTTTTTGAATGGTTGTTTCTAACATTGTCATTAAAACCGTTGTTTCTTTGACAGCTAAAGACATTCTTATTAATAATAGACCTAAGCTCAAAAGTGCAAAAGCCCCAGATAATATCAAAATGCAATAGCATACTAATTTTGCATCCATAAGTTCTCCTTTCTGCCAATTTACCATATTATAGCATAAATACAACATGATTAAAAGATAACCCTTACTGCGATTGTTTATAAGCAATAACTTGATCTTCTAATTTATAAATATCTTTACTACTCATAAATAGATAAACAACATTATCATATTGACTTAAAAGCTTCACAGCAGCTTCATCTTCATGAATAACCTGAGCACGTGGATTGTATTTTGCAATGTCATAAATGTCTATATCAATACCAGGTTCTTTCTTCGCATTTTCTGGAAAATGGACAAAGAAAGGATAATCTGCTAAATCCATTGCTTCAGCAAATTCTTTAGCAAAACGTAATCCCCTTGAAAAACGATCTGGTTGAAAGACAGCAACAATCTTTTTATGTGGATAACGTGAGCGTGTTGCTTCAATGACATAACGGATTGCTGTTGGATGATGTGCATAATCATCCACATAAATATTATTCCCAACTGTCTTAACAGTATAACGACGTTTTACACCATCAAAAGTAGAAAGACGTTCTTGGATATATTCAGCACTCATATTTTCTAAATATCCTAAAGTAATGACTGCTAATGAATCATAAAGCATATGCATTCCATAAAATGGCAAAGCAAAATGTCCAAATAAATCTTTATGAATATAAACATCAAATGATAATCCATGGTCATTATTAATAATATTTTTAGCAATAACATCATTATTTTCACCTGTTCCGAATTTTAGAACACGTTTTTGATAATGAAGATGTGGTAAATGTGGATCATCACCCCAAATAATAACTGTATCTTTAACTTGATTTGCATATTGTTCAAATGATTTTTCATATTGTTCCATAGATTTAAAATAATCAACATGATCCATTTCAATATTATTAATAATCGCATAAGTTGGATAATAATGTAAAAAATGATCCTGATATTCACATGTTTCCGCAATAAAATATTTACTGTCTTCAACGGCATGTCCTGTTCCATCACCAATTAAAACAGAAGTCTTATCAAAATCCTTAAACAAATGATAAGCCATACCCGTTGTTGTTGTCTTTCCATGTGTTCCTGCAATACCAATAGAAATATATTGATCCATTAAATGACCTAAAAAATCATAATAAGTATGTGTTTTGACATTGGGATTACTTAGTGCTTCTTTAACTTCTTCATTAGAGTCATCAAACGCATTACCAATAATCACTTCATAACCATCTTTAATATTATTTTTATCAAAAGAGTAGATTGGAATTCCTCTTTTTCTTAAATCTTCTTCAATAAAAATATATTTATCAATATCACTTCCAGCAACTTCATAACCTAAATCAAATAAAATTGTTGCAAGTGATGCCATACCTGAACCTTTAATACCAATAAAATAATACATAACTCTCTTCACCTCGCCTTTTATTCTAGCATAAATTTTAAAAAAAGTATTCTCTATCCACTTATTTTTTCATATTTTTTATATTTTGGCACAAACTAAAGATGTCAATAGAAAGAAAGGAGAAATTATGAGTCACAAAAAATCTAAAAACAAACAAAGACAAAATCAGTATAAAGGCTATAACCAAAATCAACAGGCAAGTTATAGTGGTGAAGATGGTTTAATGAGTGAAAAATATAAAGAAAACTCTAACGCCCAAGAATAATAATGGGAAGCTATAGAATCATAAAGATTTTATAGCTTTTTTCATTTTTAACAAACTTTATGTCATTTTCTGTAGATTCTACCTCTTCAAAATATGATAATATTATATTAATCTGTTTGAAGGGGTGATTTGGAATGCAAAACATTATTATTATTGATGACATGAAAGAACATATTCAATATATTCAAGACATTATCAACACCATGAATCATCAATTTCAAATACGAACATTTCTTGATATACATGATGTTCTTTTACATATGGATCAATTCCCTGACCATTCCATTATTATTATAGATATTTTATTAAAAAATCATAGTGGCATTGAACTGGCAAAAGAATTAAATCAATTACATAAAAATTTTCAAATTATCTTTATCAGTTCCTATTTAGAAAAAGCAACAGAAGTTTATGAAACAAATCATTGTTATTTTGTATATAAACCTGAATCAAAGAAAAGACTTCCTATGGCTATTGAAAAAGCTATTCATCAAATTATAGAATCACAAAAAGTATTAACCATATCTTTAAAAGATAAAACCAAAATTATTCTATTAAATGATATTATGTATATTGAAAGAATTCAAAGATACTCATATATTTATACAGTTCATGAAACAATTAAGACAGCACAAAAAATCAAAGATCTATTAGAACAATTACCTTTACAATTTATTCGTACACATAACAGTTATATTATCAATGCATATTATGTCAGTGAAATAAAAAGAACTCACGTCATTTTGAATAACCAACAACCCATTCCAATCAGCCGTGCTCATCAACTAAAACTCAAAAAGCAATTTCATGAGTTTTTAGTTGAACAATTATAACTTTTTATTATTACTTTTAACTTTTTCGTATATTGAATTAATTATTATATTGTGTTTGTGATAGTCGCTACTATTCTCGTTTTTATTAGTGACTTCTTTTTATTTTATATATAAACTCAAAAAATATACTACTTGAATCAAAAATGTACATTTTTATAATATTTTTAGATTTTCCTTCTTTAACACTAAACAAAAAGGCTAGAGTTTTCACTCTAACCAATAATCATTAAATCTTTTGAGTAGTGATTTAAAACTTCACAACCATCTTCAGTGACTAAAACCAAATCTTCAATTCTGACACCGAATTCACCTTGAATATAAATACCTGGTTCAATTGAAAAAATCATTCCTGGTTCTACTTCCATATCAAAAGCAGCAGACACATCACCGTATTCATGAACATCTCTACCAATAAAATGTCCTAAACGGTGATTAAAGTTTGGTCCATAACCAGCTTCACCGATAATATCTCTTGCTGTTTTATCAATGTCACATAGTCTCACACCTGGTTTAATCATAGCTTCAGCAGCTTCATTGGCTTTTTTAACTAATTCATAAACTTCTCTTTGTTTATCAGAAACTTCTTTATAGAAAACAGTTCTTGTCATATCACTGCAATATCCTTGATAAATACCACCCATATCAATGACAATGCTGTCGCCTGGTTTTAACTTTGAATCATCACAACTATGATGTCCATCTGCCCCGTTAGGTCCATAGCCAACAATTGGATCAAAAGAATTCCCACTGCATCCTAATGATTGAAAAATACCATCCAGCTGATGTCCAACTTCCTTTTCCGTCAATGTTCCTTTGGCACATAACTGAATCACCTGATCAATAGCCTGATCATTTAATTGACTCGCTTTACGCATAAGTTCAATTTCTTCTTCATCTTTATGCATACGGACGTAATCAACACAGATTGAACCTAGTTCAAAACAACATTCTTCGTTAGCCAGTTCCATAACTCTCATTAAGAATCTAGCTTCCCAGTTTTTATCTACACCTACACAATGAGCATCTTTTAAAACTTCAGCAATTTTAGCTGGTCCATCTTCTGTATCATCATACCAGATAATATTTAAATCTAATTGTTGATCTAAATAAAACAAATGATTTAAGAACAATGTATGATTTCCATCTAATGATAAAACCAATGCATACATTCTTTCTCCTGGATGATTATCATAACCAATCAAATAATTGATAGAGCTAGGATCACTGATAATCAAATGATCCATTCCTCTTTGACTCATTTCATTTAAAACATTATTCAGTCTTGTCTGATTCATATTCTTTCACCCCGATTCCTAATTCTTCTAATTGCGCATCTGCCACTGGTGTCGGTGCTTTTGACATTGGACAAGTTGCACTTGTATTTTTAGGAAAGGCAATGACATCTCTTAAAGAATCACAACCGCAAAGTAACATGGCAATTCTATCTAACCCTAAAGCAAATCCTCCATGTGGTGGTGTTCCATATTGTAATCCTTCTACAAACCATCCAAATTGTGCGTCAATTTGTTCTTGAGTGAATCCTAAAGCTTTAAATGCTCTTTCTTGAACATTTTGATCATAAATTCTTTGTGATCCTCCACCTAATTCATAACCATTTAAAACAATATCATAAGCATCAGCTAAGCAATGTTCTGGATCAGTTTCTAATTTATCTAAATCTTCATCTTTTGGTTTTGTGAATGGATGATGTTTTGCATAATATCTTTGTGTTTCATCATCATATTCAAACATTGGGAAATCAACAACCCATAAGAAATCAAAAGTATTTGGATCATATAATTTTAATTCTTTTCCTAAATAGTTACGAATAGCAGCTAAAGAATCGCAAACAACTTCATATTTAACATCTCCAACAAATAACAATAAATCTTGACTATGCGCATTCATAGCTGATAATAATTTTTCTAATTGTTCTTCAGTAAAGAATTTAGCAATTGGTCCCTGTACGCCATCATCTGTCACTTTTAACCACGCTAAACCTTTAGCTTTATAAGTTTTCGCAAGTTCAGTTAACTGATCAATCTTTTTACGAGAAAAATTGGCTGCTTCACCAACAACATTGATTCCTTTCACATGTCCGCCAGCTTCCAAAGCATTTTTAAAAACTGCAAAATCCACATCACTGACAACATCATTCAAGTTCACAAGCTCTAATCCAAAGCGTGTATCAGGTTTGTCAATTCCATATCTTTCCATAGCTTCATGCCAAGTCAAACGTTTTAAAGGCAATTCAATATCAATACCTTTGACATCTTTCATTAATTTTTTGATCATACCTTCTCCAATTTCTAGAATCTGATCAGTTGACATAAAGCTCATTTCAACATCGACTTGTGTAAATTCAATTTGACGATCAGCACGTAAATCTTCATCTCTAAAACAACGTGCAATCTGATAATATCTTTCAAATCCAGATACCATTAATAATTGTTTAAACAATTGAGGTGACTGTGGTAAAGCATAGAAAGATCCTTTATGAACACGTGAAGGCACTAAGAAATCTCTTGCACCTTCTGGTGTAGAACGGTTTAAATAAGGTGTTTCAATATCTATAAAATCTAAATGATCTAAATATTCTCTAATACTTCTTGTGATTTGATGTCTTGTCATTATATTTTTTTGCATCACAGGACGTCTTAAATCTAAATAACGATACTGCATTCTTGTTTCTTCTAAAGCATCTGTTTCATCTGCCACAATCATAGGTGTTAATTTTGCAGTATTAATGATTGTAAAAGCACTTGCCTGAATTTCAATATCACCTGTAGGAATCTTTGGATTTTTAGAAGATCTTTCAATCACTGTACCTTGAACAGATAAAATATATTCATTTTTCACTTCTTTTAATCTTTCTTCAAAAGATTCATCAAAAATCACCTGAGTAATTCCATAACGATCTCTTAAATCAACAAAAACCAAAGCTCCTAAATTTCTTTTCTTGGCAACCCAACCAATCAATTCGACTTGTTGACCAACATTTTCAATTCTTAATTCCCCATTGTTATGTGTTCTATTCATGATCATGATCTCCTTCATAATGATTTTCAATAAATTCTACAATATTTTCTAATGGAACTTCCACTTGTTCTTTTGTATGATTACATTTCATATTGACGACTTCTTTTTGAACTTCTTCATCTCCAATGATCATTGAAAAATGAGCGTGGAAACGATCAGCAGATTTAAATTGGCCTTTCAACCCACGATCACATTGATCCATATCACAAGTAAATCCATTAGCACGAAGCATTGTCATAATCTGCATAGCTAAATCTTTAGCTTCGCTACCTAAAGGCATGATATAGACATCTAAACCTTCTTCATCTTCATGATCATCACCTAAAGCAATCATTAATCTTTCCATTCCAAAAGCAAAGCCAACACCAGGTGTTTGTGGTCCCCCTAATTCTTCTACAAGGCCATTATAACGACCTCCTCCACCAACTGTTGAACCAGCTCCTAATTTTGGATCATCAGAAATAATTTCAAAAACTGTATGTGAATAATAATCCAATCCTCTTACTAAGTTAGGATCAACAACGTAATCAATTTCTAAATCATCTAATAAAGCACAAACTTTTTCAAAATGCGCTTTTGCACTATCAGTTAAATAATCAATTGTTTTTGGTGCTGTTTTCATCATAGGATGATTTTTATCAACCTTACAATCTAAGATACGTAATGGATTTTTTTCATAACGTACCTGACAATCATGGCATAACTCATTTAATACAGGTTGAAAATGATTTTGTAAAGCTTCACGATAAGCATCACGAGATTCCTGATCACCTAAAGTATTGATGTGTAATTGAATATTTTTCAATCCTAAAGCTTTCACAACTGTCACAGCCATCAACATACATTCTACATCAACATATGGTGATTCAACTCCTAACATCTCTACACCAAATTGATGAAATTGTCTTTGTCTACCATTCTGTGGTCTTTCATATCTGAACATTGGACCCATATAATAAACTTTCTGCAATTTTTCAGGCATTCCATAAAGTTTATTTTCTACATAAGCTCTCGCAATACCAGCTGTTCCTTCTGGTCTTAACGTCATAGAACGACCTTTTCTATCTTCAAAAGTATACATTTCCTTAGATACAACATCTGTTGTATCACCAACCGCACGATTGAATAATTCTGTAAGTTCAAAAATAGGTGTTCTTATTTCTTTCACATTATAATTTGCACAAATTGTTCTTAATAATTGTTCTAATTCCTGCCATTTCCCAGATTGAGCAGGTAAAATATCTACTGTTCCTCTTGGTGCTTTATAGGCCATATCTCTATCCTCCTTTAAAAATAAAAAAACGCCCTATCTAAGGACGTTATTAACGCGGTACCACCTTAGTTCATACAATGTATGCCCTCTCTGTCTTAACGCGACTCACGGTTACTTTCATAACTTCCTCCAAAGTGTCCCATAGCTTCCTCTATCTGTTTCCACCAACCACAGACTCTCTATTAGATTTTGACTATTTAATCTTCTTCAACGGATTGACATCATTATAAAAGATTCACTTATAAAAATCAAGTTCAATCATTCTTTTCTTTATAAAGAGTTCCATCTCTTTTCATTTTTATATCCAATTGCCTTTAAATTAACTATTGATAAGCTTTTTGAATATCACTTTTTCATAATTAAGATAACATTATTTATATTTCCTATTATCATTTATTAGATCTATTAAAAAA
>NZ_SJOR01000036.1:0-6143 GCF_012027715.1 Massilimicrobiota sp. SW1139
TAAAATCGTGTATTATACTTGGTAACGAATTACATTGAGTGTTGAAAAAATAAATCAAATTTTTTAAAAGTACTTTAAAGTTATTAGAAATTATTTATTGGTGGTTATAAAGGAAAATAATTAAATAAAGGGGGGAAAAAGTATTTCTGTAAAAAAAAATTTAATTTATCAAATGGGATATCAATTTTTTATGATGATTACTCCTTTTATTTTATCTCCATATTTAGCAAGAATTTTTGGTCCTGAGAATATTGGAAGAACATCTTTTATATCCAATATTAATAATTATTTTTTATTGTTTGCCTCTTTAGGGATTTCTGTATATGGAAATAGAGAAATTGCATTTGTGAGAAATGATCGAAAAAAGCTTAGTCAAATTTTTATGGATATATTTTTTGTTCATTTTATTGTAGGAAGTATTATTTTCGTCATATATTTATTTTTTTGTTTTTATTACAAAAATGATCAAATTTTATATTTAATAAGTTCATTAAATATTTTAGCAACTATTGTTGATATTAGTTGGTTTTATGCAGGTATTGAAAAATTTAAAATTACTATTTTTAGAAATGTATTGATGAAAGTATGTTGTATTATACTTATATTTTTATTTGTTCATAGTCATCTAGATATAGGATTATATTTATTTATTAATGCATCCACTTTATTAATAGGACAACTATTAACATGGATAGCTTTAACCAAATATATAACATTTGTAAAACCTGACTATAGAAAAATTTTGTATCATTTAAAACAAATGATAATACTATTTGTACCTATAGTGGCAATGAATATATATCATCAAATGGATAAAACGTTACTAGGTATTATGTCTACAAATGCAGAATTAGGATTTTATGTTTATGCTGAAAGAATTATTGCTATACCGGTTGCATTATTTAGTGTCGTTTCAACAGTTATGATGCCTAGAATATCACATGTTACGCATCAAAAGCAGTATGAACAACAGAATCAATATATAAATATAATGTTTAAATTAAATACATTTTTAAGTATAGGTTCTTTTTTTGGATTATTAGCCATAAGTCATATATTTGTTGAACTTTTTTTTGGAATAGATTTTTATAAAGTTTCTGACATAGTTAAATGTTTGTCTTTGACATTACCAATTATTGGTTTTTCTAATGTGATTGGAAATGGATATTTATTACCAAATAAAAAGGATAATATATGGATATTATCTTTAGTTGTAGGTGGAATTGTAAATTTGGTTGCAGATATGTTTTTAATCCGTTATTGGTATGCTCTAGGAGCAGCATGGGGAACTGTACTTGCAGAACTTTCTGTTTTGATTGTTCAATTTATACTATGTAAAAATAATTTTGAATGGAATGTTGTATTTAAATATATTTTTAGAAATATTATTTCAGGAATAGTCATGTTTTTAATTGTTTATCAAATTTTATTCTATGGAGAGAATTGGCAATTTTTAATTTTATCAGTAAGTATAGGATTTGTTATTTATACATTTCTTAGTTTCTTTAATTTTAAAAATATTAAATAAGGAGGTATAAGATGAAAATAAAGTATAGTTTTATAATACCTGTTTATAATCGTGAAAAGTATATAGACAGATGTTTAAATAGTATTCTTAAACAAAAGATATTTAATATTCCTTTTGAAGTTATTATTGTTGATGATGGGTCAATTGATGAAACGGAAAAGCATATTAGAAATTATTTATCACCTCATATTCACTATTTAAAAATTAAACATAGCGGACCTTATATTGCTAGAAAAATTGGTATAGAGAATGCTAAAGGGGAATATATATTATTTGTTGATTCAGATGACTATATTACAGAGGAATATTTAAAGATTATAGATCAAAATATTAAAGATTATGATATTTTGGAATTTGGATTTTATAGTAAAGACGCCAAAAAAAATTTTTTACCTTATGACACTGATTCTTCTATTTATTTAAAGCATTTAGTTTCTTCGCGATATAAAGGGTATAGTGGTTCTTTATGCATACGTGCATTTCAATCAAATTTATTTAAAAAGTTTCTTTTAGAAAATTATCATTATTATTATGCAGAGGATCTTATGCTTCTGGTACATGCTTATCAACATGCTAAAAAAGTAGGCAATATTAAGCAAGTTTTATATCACATTTATCCATCTGATAATTCTCTTACACGAAGTCAATTTGATGAGAGAAGATTTTCCGCAATAGAGATAGAAGAAAAAATTTTGCAAATTTTAAAAGAATATAATCAACATTATGATATGAAAAAAGAAATTATGTATTCTAAATCTTTTATATTAAAAGGAGTATTAGTTTTGTCGTCGCATTTATATTTAAACAATTATAAGGTTTATATTAAAAATAAAAATAGATTAAAAACATATGTTCATCAGTATAGTTCTTTTGCAGCATTTTATTATCTATCTTGGAAGATGAAAATAGGCTATTTCATTTACATAATAAGTCCAACTCTGTTCGTTTTTATCTTTAAGCATTATATATTATTGAGAAAAATTCATCATGAAAAATAAGATACCTTTAATTAGTGTAATTGTCCCTGTATACAACGTTAAAGATTATTTAAAAGATTGTTTAAATTCTATTATATTACAATCTTATAGTCATATGGAAATTTTGCTTATAGATGACGGGAGTACGGATGGTAGTGGTGACATTTGTGATGAATATGCAAAAAAGGATTCTCGAATTAAAGTTTTCCATCAAAAAAATTTGGGTCTATCTGCTGCAAGGAATATGGGATTAAATCATATGAATGGTGAATATCTTACTTTTGTTGATTCTGATGATACTATTTCTAAGTTCTTTTTAGAATTATTATTGAAAGAAATATTAATGTATCAAGTAGATATGGTTGTATGTGATTATTTAAGATATGTTCATGATGATGAAATTATAGATCAATATATTGATTCATATCAATTATTCTTTTTAAGTGGTACCGATGTTTTAAAATCTTTAGGAAAATCATATCATTATTTATTCATACCTTCTTGGGGAAAATTATACCATAAAGATATATTTAAACATTTACGATTTAAAGAGGGAAAAATACATGAAGATGCTTTTATATTTCATTTGTTATATGAAAAGGTGAATAATATTTGTTGTTTAAATACTAAATTATATTTTTATAGATTATCATATATGAGTATAACGAGAATAAAGGGAATATATTATGATCATTTTGATATTATAGATGCATTAGAAAGTAGACTTCGTTTTTATCAACAAAAACAATGGGGTGAATGTGTAGATGCAACTATTAATGAGATTATTTATAAATTGATGAATGGTTATGATGATGAAAGATGGGATAAAAATTTCATTAAAGAGAAAATAAAATATTACAAAAAAAAGTATTCTAAAAAAAGAAATTTAAGATTATGTATTGAGTTGTTTTTATTTTCTATATCTCCAAATTTAAGAAAATATAGTATTTTACTTTTAAAATATATAAAAAAATTAATACATAATTTTAAAAGTTGAAATATTATTTTAACAATATTTGACAAAAATCTTGATCTTTTCTACAATATCTGTAAGTAGGTGAGGTTTGTGAAAAAAATACAAATAAGTCAAACTTTAAAAAATATTATTGTTATTGTTGTGATAGCAGTTGTTTTCTTTTTTGTTGGAAAAGTATGGCCAAGTGGTGAAGAACCAACAGCCATTACAAGTGATTTATTATCACAACAAATTCAAGGTATTAGTGAACTAGCAAGTGTAGAATATAATTATACCAATATGGGAAAATATGAAAATCAGGCGACTTTTTATGGTTGGAAAGTCCCTTTTACAACAAAGAGTTTCATTTTATCATATGATGGTCAAATTAAGGCTGGTATTGATATGAGTCTAGTAAAAGTTAATGTTCATGGTCAAAATATTGATATAACAATACCACAAGCTAAAATATTATCTCATGAAATTGATCAGGAAAGTATTGAAGTTTTTGATGAAACAAAAAATATATTTAATCAGATTAGTATTACTGATTATAATCAATTTGCGATAGATCAAAAAAAGAGCATGGAAAGTAAAGCACAAGAAAAAGGATTATTGGAAGAAGCTCAAAATAAAGCTAAAGAAACAATACAAACATTTGTAGAATCAATGTATTCATCTTCAGATGATTATAAAATTGAAATAAAAGTGGCAGAATCTTAAAGTTCTGTCATTTTTTGTTGAAATATAACGATATTATAGTATAATGTTAGAAGTTTGGATATAGAAATGGGAGGTCATATATGAATTCAAGTCAAAGTGGTAAGAAATTAGCGAAGAAAATGATTATTGCTTTAATTTGTGGTTTAATTGCAGGGTTTGGATGTATTTTATTAAGAGAAAATTTATTAGCGAATGGGCAGGAAGCTTTATGGAATACAATCAATAATGTATTATTTCAAGATATTACTGCTGAAGGCGCTAATAGTGCAATTGGTTTATTTTATATTGTAGGGCAATTATTTGTAAATGCATTACAATTAATTATTATTCCAATGGTATTTGTATCTATTATTTTGGCTATTTGTGTTATTACAGATACAAAGAAATTAGGAAGAATTTCTTCTAAAACAATAGGAACATTCCTTATAACAACAGTTTGTGCTTTAATATGGGCTGGTATTATTGGTTCAATTGTTTATCATTTAGGAGCATTTAATGCAGTACATGCTGATAACTTAGTGATTCAACAAGGAGCTGTAGGTTCTAATCCATTAAATATCATTGTATCAGTGATTCCTAATAATTTAATTAATGCATTTACAAATAATGGTAATGTTTTAGCAGTTGTTTTCTTAGCAGTAGCGATTGGACTTGCTATGAATCAATTAAAAGATAAAACAAAAACATTAAAGAAATTATTAATTGAATGTAGTGATATTATTTCAGTTTGTTTATCATTTATAATTACAAAATGTGCACCATATGCAATATTTTGTTTATTAACAAGAACATTTGCAATCTATGGAATTGATTATTTATTACCAGCTTTGGCTTATGTCTTAACAGTTCTTTTTGCTTTGCTTGTTTATTTGTTTATAGCTTATCCTATCTATTTAATGGTTATGGGAAAAATCAATCCAAAACCATTTATGCGTAAAATACCAAAAGTTGCTTTATTTGGTTTTTCAACATCATCAAGTGCAGCAACATTACCATTAAATAAAGAAACAACAGTTCATGAATTGGGTGTAAGTGATGAAATAGCTTCATTTGTTTTACCATTAGGAATGACAATTAATATGGATGGTACAGCCATCATGCAAGTTATTGCAGCTATCTTCATTGCAGCAAGTTCTGGTTATGATGTATCTTTAACATCTATGGCAGTCATTGCATTTCTTGCTTTAATTGCATCAGTAGGTACACCTGCTGCACCAGGAGCTGGAGCCGTTATCTTATTTACTATTTTGACTGGTATGGGATATACAAATGATGGGGCATTATTGGCTTATTCATTAATTTTAGCAATCAATAGACCAATTGAAATGCTTGTCACATCTTTAAATGTTGTTGGTGATTCAGCAACTTCTGTTATTGTTGGTAAAAAAGAAAATATGTTAGATGAAGATATTTATCATAGTTAAGTAGACTCAAATTGAGTTTACTTTTTTAATCACTATATTTGCTTAAAGTAAATGTTAAAAATAAATCTTCACTTTCTAGATAATATAGAATCTAATTTTTAATATTGATATAATGCAGATGGAACAGCAATAACGGTAGGTGGTTATGCCTTAGTCGTGGGACGAAGGCACGTGATCCTTCGTTGACATAGATATTCATTTAATAAATGGAAATATGAAAGACGGAGGTGATGGACATGACATCTTATGAGATGGTCATGATAGTGTTAGGAATACTGACATTTATCATGACAATGATAAGTGTTATAGTGAAATTACTTCTTATTATTATTGATAAGAGTAAAAAAAATAACTACCTCGTGCTTAGGGAAAATTGAGGTAGTTATTTCTCCTTAATTTAATCTAAGGCATAACCGTTTATCGGCTGTTCCTTTTTTCAATTACATTATAGTTTATGTCATTTTAGATGTCAATATACGAATAAATATATCTATTTATATGAATATTTAATAATGTTATAATATATTTAAAAAGTA
>NZ_SJOR01000037.1:0-4881 GCF_012027715.1 Massilimicrobiota sp. SW1139
AGGGAATAGAATGACTATTCCCTCACATGGACTGGCAGCGTGCTATTTTCGCAGTTGCCTACTATCTTCGCCGCTGTGATGCTTAACTTCTGTGTTCGGCATGGGTACAGGTGTTTCCATCACGCCTTCACCACCAGATCCCTTCGAGCACGAACGCTCAAAACTGAACAGCCTCTCTCTTCCACTTCGGCTAAGCCCTCGGTCTATTAGTATCATTCAGCTCAGCATGTCACCATGCTTGCACCCATGACCTATCTACCTCCTCGTCTTGGAGGAACCTTACTTCCGAAGAATGGGAAGTCTCATCTTGGAGGGGGCTTCACGCTTAGATGCCTTCAGCGTTTATCCCTTCCGGACTTGGCTACCCAGCTGTGCCACTGGCGTGACAACTGGTGCACCATCGGTCCGTCCACCCCGGTCCTCTCGTACTGAGGGCAGCTCTCCTCAAACTTCCTGCGCCCACGACAGATAGGGACCGAACTGTCTCACGACGTTCTGAACCCAGCTCGCGTACCGCTTTAATGGGCGAACAGCCCAACCCTTGGAACCGACTTCAGCTCCAGGATGCGATGAGCCGACATCGAGGTGCCAAACCTCCCCGTCGATGTGAACTCTTGGGGGAGATCAGCCTGTTATCCCCAGGGTAGCTTTTATCCGTTGAGCGACGGCCCTTCCATTCGGTGCCGCCGGATCACTAAGCCCGACTTTCGTCCCTGCTCGACTTGTCTGTCTCGCAGTCAAACACCCTTTTGCCTTTGCACTCTGCGCATGGTTTCCATCCATGCTGAGGGTATCTTTGGGCGCCTCCGTTACTCTTTGGGAGGCGACCGCCCCAGTCAAACTGCCCACCTGACACTGTCCCGTCGACAGCTCCATGTCGTCCGGTTAGAACTCCAATGCATCAAGGGTAGTATCCCAACGTCGGCTCCTCGAATACTGGCGTATCCGTATCTTTGCCTCCTACCTATCCTGTACATCATGCATCAGAGTCCAATATCAAGCTACAGTAAAGCTCCATGGGGTCTTTCCGTCTAGTCGCGGGTAACCTGCATCTTCACAGGTACTAAGACTTCACCGAGTCTACAGCCGAGACAGCGCCCAAATCGTTACGCCTTTCGTGCGGGTCAGAACTTACCTGACAAGGAATTTCGCTACCTTAGGACCGTTATAGTTACGGCCGCCGTTTACTGGGGCTTCGGTTCATGGCTTCGCCTATGCTGACCACTCCCCTTAACCTTCCAGCACCGGGCAGGCGTCACCCCCTATACTTCGACTTGCGTCTTCGCAGAGAGCTGTGTTTTTGGTAAACAGTCGCTTGGGCCGTTTCACTGCGGCTCAGCTTCCACTGAGCACTCCTTCTCCCTAAGTTACGGAGTCATTTTGCAGAGTTCCTTAGCTATAGTTCTCTCGCTCACCTTAGGATTCTCTCCTCACCCATGTGTGTCCATTTTCGGTACGGGCTGTCTGCAGTTTTGCTAGAAGCTTTTCTTGGAAGCCGGCTTTGGCCTCTTCTGTACTTATCGCAATGTTCCATCCGCGTCACGCCTTCGGGTTATGCCATCCGGATTTGCCTGGATGACCCCTACCTCGCTTGCTCCAGCTCTTCCAGCCGCTGGTTGGCCTAGCCGTCTCCGTCACTCCTTCACCCACAGCCAGGTACGGGAATCTCTACCCGTTGTCCATCGGCTACGCCTCTCGGCCTCGCCTTAGGTCCCGACTTACCCAGAGCGGACGAACCTTCCTCTGGAAACCTTGGGTCTTCGGTGCGTGGGATTCTCACCCACGTGCCGCTACTCACACCGGCATTCTCTCTTCCACACGCTCCAGATGTCCTTTCGATCATCCTTCCTCGCTGTCTGGAACGCTCCCCTACCACTTACTTTCGTAAATCCATAGCTTCGGTATCATGCTTAGCCCCGGTAAATTTTCGGCGCAGAGTCATTCGACCAGTGAGCTGTTACGCACTCTTTCAAGGATGGCTGCTTCTGAGCCAACCTCCTGGTTGTCTGTACATCTCCACATCCTTTTCCACTTAGCATGTATTTGGGGACCTTAGCTGATGGTCTGGGCTGTTTCCCTCTTGACCATGGACCTTATCACCCATGGTCTGACTGCCGCTCATCGTCTCCATGACATTCGGAGTTTGATTATGCTCAGTACCTCGGGATGAGGCCATCACATATTCAGTGCTCTACCTTCATGGCACTTCCTGCGACGCTAGCCCTAAAGCTATTTCGGGGAGAACCAGCTATCTCCGGGTTCGTTTGGAATTTCACCCCTAGCCACAATTCATCCGCCAACGTTTCAACGGGGGTCGGTTCGGTCCTCCATCGGGTCTTACCCCGACTTCAACCTGATCATGGCTAGATCACCCGGTTTCGGGTCTATGACATGCAACTTTCGCCCTCTTAAGACTCGCTTTCGCTTCGGCTCCGCATCTCCTGCTTAACCTCGCTCCATATCATAACTCGCCGGCTCATTCTACAAAAGGCACGCCATCACCCTTTAACGGGCTCTGACTTCTTGTAAGCATATGGTTTCAGGTTCTATTTCACTCCCCTCCCGGGGTTCTTTTCACCTTTCCCTCACGGTACTGGTTCACTATCGCTCACCAGGGAGTATTTAGCCTTTCGAGATGGTCCTCGATCCTTCCGTCAGGATTCCTCGTGCCCCGACGTACTCAGGGTCTGCCTCGCCCTGCTTCACGACTTCGGATACGGGAGTTTCACCCTCTTCGCTGCGCCTTCCCCTGCGCTTCTCCTGTCATGTCGCATCGACTTTCTCGGCAGCCCTATAACCCCATCATCTGATGGTTTGGGCTCCTCCGCTTTCGCTCGCCACTACTTACGGAATCGTTTTTACTTTCTTCTCCTGCAGGTACTGAGATGTTTCAGTTCCCTGCGTATTGCCTCGCTTGCGCGATGCCACCCTCGTGGATGGCGGGTTCCCCCATTCGGATATCGACGGGTCGTTGCCTGCTTACTGCTCGCCGTCGCGTTTCGCCGTTTGCTGCGTCCTTCTTCGCCTCCTGGTGTCTAGGCATCCACCATACGCTCTTCTTCGCTTAACCTAAAGTGTTCTTTCTGTGCTTTCTTAGTTTGCAACTAGATGATTTCGACCTTCTTCTTCTTTGATCTCTTCATCTTCCTTCGCTTTCTTGTAGAAAGTTTGCTGTTCAGTTTTCAATGTTCCTGCCTTGAATGCAATCCCTTCAGACCACACTCAAAACCAAACAGTATCCACATCTTCTCTCTTCTCCCTAGAAAGGAGGTGATCCATCCCCACGTTCCCGTAGGGATACCTTGTTACGACTTCACCCCAATCATCAGTCCCACCTTAGACAGCTCCCTCCTTGCGGTTGGGCCACCGGCTTCGGGTGTTACCAACTCTCATGGTGTGACGGGCGGTGTGTACAAGGCCCGAGAACGTATTCACCGCGACATGCTGATTCGCGATTACTAGCGATTCCAGCTTCGTGCAGTCGAGTTGCAGACTGCAGTCCGAACTGTGAACGGGTTTCTGGGTTTCGCTCCACCTCGCGGCTTCGCCTCCCTCTGATCCGTCCATTGTAGCACGTGTGTAGCCCAGGTCATAAGGGGCATGATGATTTGACGTCATCCCCGCCTTCCTCCTCCTTGCAGAGGCAGTCTCGCCAGAGTCCCCAACCTAATGCTGGCAACTGGCAACAGGGGTTGCGCTCGTTGCGGGACTTAACCCAACATCTCACGACACGAGCTGACGACAACCATGCACCACCTGTGTGAGATATACCTATCTCTCTGTCTCCAGAGCCTTTATCTCCATGTCAAGACCTGGTAAGGTTCTTCGCGTTGCTTCGAATTAAACCACATGCTCCACCGCTTGTGCGGGCCCCCGTCAATTCCTTTGAGTTTCATTCTTGCGAACGTACTACTCAGGCGGAGTGCTTATTGCGTTAACTGCAGCACTGAGGTCTGACCCCCAACACTTAGCACTCATCGTTTACGGCGTGGACTACTAGGGTATCTAATCCTATTTGCTCCCCACGCTTTCGGGACTGAGCGTCAGCTGCACCCCAGACCGCCGCCTTCGCCACTGGTGTTCCTCCATATATCTACGCATTTCACCGCTACACATGGAATTCCGCGATCCTCTGATGCTCTCTAGCTGTGCGGTTTCCACGGCTTACCGAAGTTTAGCTTCGGGCTTTCACCGCAGACCTGCACTGCCGCCTGCTCCCTCTTTACGCCCAATGATTCCGGATAACGCTCGCCACCTACGTATTACCGCGGCTGCTGGCACGTAGTTAGCCGTGGCTTCCTCATAAAGTACCGTCACTCGCCTGTCATTCCCTACAGGCGCCGTTCTTCCTTTATAACAGAAGTTTACATCACGAATGACTTCTTCCTTCACGCGGCGTTGCTCGGTCAGGCTTTCGCCCATTGCCGAAAATTCCCTACTGCTGCCTCCCGTAGGAGTCTGGGCCGTGTCTCAGTCCCAGTGTGGCCGTCCACCCTCTCAGGCCGGCTACGCATCGTCGCCCTGGTGAGCCTCTACCTCACCAGCTAGCTAATGCGTCATAAGCCCATCCCTGTGCTATCCCGTGGGATATTTAACATACTCGACATGCGTCATGTATGCCTATGCGGTCTTAGCTGCCGTTTCCAGCAGTTATCCCCCTCACAGGGGCAGGTTGCTTATGTCTTACTCACCCGTTCGCCACTCAATGCCGAAGCATTGCGTCCGACTTGCATGTATTAGGCACGCCGCCAGCGTTCATCCTGAGCCAGGATCAAACTCTCCATTGTCCTTTTCTATCTTCAGACAATTTCATGTCTTCTTGACTCTTTCTTTTTTCCTATCTTTATTGACGTGTTTACTGTTCAGTTTTCAATGTCCCTG
>NZ_SJOR01000038.1:0-4071 GCF_012027715.1 Massilimicrobiota sp. SW1139
ATATATCCGTCTGCTCATTGCCGGTTATGAACCACCATCAAAACCAAAGAAAGATTTTTATGATATGATCAAGCAATTGCGAATGATTGGAAACAATCTTAATCAATTGTGCATCATAGCCAACAAAACTGGAAATATAGACTATCATAAAATGAGATATGCTCTCGATGATCTTCATAAAAATATTGTACAAATCAGAACTGATGTTCTTCTCCCTAGAAAGGCTGTTGATGATGGCAACAACTAAAATATGGCCAGTAAAAAATCATCTTAAACGTGTGCTTGACTATACCAGCAATCCAGAAAAGACTGACGCTCTTGATGACATTGACTTTCAGTTCAATGGACTTTCTCAAAGTATCCATTATACAACTCAGGATATAAAAACTGAAAAGCAGTTATATGTTACTGGAATCAACACTCATCTTTCCACTGCCTTTGAAGATATGGTCCTAACCAAAAAAACATACAGCAAAGAAGATGGCATTCTTGCCTTTCATGGCTATCAGTCATTCAAGCCCGATGAAGTTGATGCTGAAACTGCACATCAGATTGGTATTGAACTTGCCAATATTCTATGGGGAGATCGTTTTGAAGTTCTGGTATCAACGCACATAGATAAGCACCACTATCATAATCATTTTGTCATCAATTCTGTTTCCTTCCGTGATGGCAAACGTTATTACGATAATAAAGCTACCTATAAAAGAATGAGAGAGGTATCGGATGTACTTTGTGAAAAGTATCAGCTTTCAGTCATTGAAGATAAAAGTAGTCACTCTCGTCATTATGCAGAATGGAAAGCAGAAAAAGAAAACCGACCAACAAAACGAAGTCTAGTTGTTGATGATGTTGAATATGCAATTTCTAAATCAACTACTAAAAAACAATTCCTAAACGCATTAAAGGATATGGGATACTCCATTCGTGAAGGAAAATACATTTCACTTAAGCCACAAGGTGGAGAAAGAGCCTTTCGTCTGCATAAGCTAACAAAAGATGGACGCTATGATATGAGCATTATTGAACAGCGTTTATATGAACGTCGCTATGCACAGTTTGAATCACCTGCCCATACAGAACCAAAGAAATACTACTATAAAGGTGATTTAAAAAAAGCAAGGAAACTGACTGGCTTTAAAGCATTATATGTACATTACATGTTTATCCTTGGAGTGATTCCTCATCAAAGACCTGCTCCAAAAGTACATTACTATCTTAAACAAGATTTATTGAAACTGGATCAGATTACTGAGGAGGTTACATTTCTTGCAAAGAAGAATATCAACACTATGGAAGAATTAGAATCCAACCTTGAGAAAACAAATACACAAAAGCGTTCGCTTGAAAATGAACGTAAATGTGTGTATGGAAAAATTAAACGCTGTCGCAATGCAGAATCAAAAACATTACTTCAACAAGACGTTGAAACCATGACAGAGCAAATCAAATCACTACGAAAGGAGGTGGTGCTTTATGAGAGGATAAAAGATCGTTCGCTAAAAATGAAAAGTATTATTAAATCGGTGAACGACAGTCAAAAAGATACAAAAATCAACAAAGAATATAGAAATGTTGACAGATAACTGATAGAATATGAAAAGACCTTTTAAAAATAGGAGGAGAATATGCAATGATATTATTTGTTGATGAAACAGAATGTGAGGATTACTTCATAGTTGCTGGACTGTTGACTGAATCAAAATTAAAGACCGATGTGACTTTTAGAAAGTTTAAAAAGAAGGTAAAAAATTTCCCAATCCCTCCAAAGAAAAAAGAAAAACTGTTTACAGAATTTAAATCAGTTATGTTGGATAAGGAATATCAGAAAATAAAAGTTTGTATGCTAGAACATATTGATTCATTAAATTACTCTATTATTTATAGCGTATATAAAAAAGATGGCAATAAATTTAATCAAGATAGCAAAGAGCGAATCTATTTACAACTTCTAAACAATATCGTTTTAAATATTGATGAACAAATAGATATTATTTTCGACACATTTAATAAAAAAGACTTTGAAGAAAAAATCATCAAATCTTTATCACAGTTACCTAATATTGATTCGATAAAATCACAGGATTCCGAAATAGAATTTGGATTACAATTTATAGATAATATATGCAGTATCATCCGCCTTCATATTGATAAAAAAGAAAGCACACTATATTATCTATTATCCAATTACTATGAAGTCAAATAACACTTTATGTTGACATAACGCAACAATCATGGTATATTTTTCTTAGAAAGAGAGTATACTCTTATAGACATGGTTTTCTGGCCGCTCGAGGCTGGATGTGCAGATTGATGCGGGGCCATGTCTTTTTCTATACAGTTTAATCAATTTTATTTCTAAAGCGATGATTCAATTCATCGCTTTTTTGCATTTCTAAATATCTCCAATCAATTCAAAATTAAAGGAGTGTGAAAACAATGACAACAGGTGGAGAAACTGCCGATCAAATGACACGTATGACTTTACAGGGCATTGAAGTTGCTGCCAATGTTGCACTCAAAGCTGGTGGTATGGCATCTAAATCTTTGGCGGCAACGCTTTATGCTATTTTAACAGACAGAAAAAAGGTCAAGGGAAAGGCCAGGCTTAATTCCATGTTAAAGTCTGGCAAAGAACTCAAAGTCTTTGCCATAAGACATAAGGATTTAAAAACGTTCTGTCAAGAAGCCAAACGTTATGGTGTTTTATATTCCGTGCTCAAAGAAAAAAACAACACTGACGGTATTTGCGATATCATGGTTCGTGCTGAAGATGCTGCGAAGATAAGCAGAATTGTAGATAAATATGAATTAGCAACCATCGATACCAACGCTATTCGAAATTCAATCCTCAACGAAAGACAAAACCCACTGAAAGATGTTCCTATTCTCAATGATAAAGAACATGATGATCTTGTTCATAAGCTAATGGCTTCAACAAAAAACAAGGAACAGAAAAACAGAAAGGAAAACAGTGATATAAACCCGAAGAAAGCTTGGACAGAGAAAACAAAAGACAATCCGTTCGAGCATATCTCAATGCAAGAAAATACTGAACGTCCTTCTGTTCGAGCTAAACTCAATGAATACAAGATGTCGCATAAAAAATCAGGACGTTCAAAACAAAGAAACAAATCAAAAAATAAAAAAACAAAGGAGAGATAAATCATGAACGAACAGAAACAACATAAATGGTCTAAAGAAGAATTTGCTAAGATGATGAATGAAAAAAGACAATCATTATTCAACATGGCAAATGAACAGGTTGAAAAAGCTGTGGAAAGTGCAGATAACTTTTTAACTTATCTTAATCTGAAATCTCAGCTTGATTATACCGTCACTAACACATTACTTGTCATGGCACAAAATCCCAATGCAACACAGCTAAAGGACATCAGTCATTGGCGAGAAGATAACAAGTATATTCGAAAAGGACAAAAAGGTATCCAAATATTAGAACCCGGAGAATATACTCGAAAAGATGGAAGTGCTGGAATCTCTTACAATCCAAAGTTTGTATTTGATATTTCTCAGCTGCAAGGTAAAAATAATCATATTCATTCTCCAGAATATAGCACAAAGGAAATACTAAGTGCCTTGATCTATAAAAAAGATATACTGCCAGAGGTCATCGAACAGGATACAAAGAGTTTTGAACGAGTATATTTTGATCCAGAATCTCAAAAAATTCTTGTCAAAGATGGATTAGATCCCAAAGCAATGATTAATGGCATTATCAGAGAATACTGCATGATTGAATATATGGATATGGGTGGAACCAGAGAAGAAGTATCCTTTCAAGCTGAATGTTCAGCATATATGATTTCAAG
The DNA here is from genome assembly GCF_012027715.1 of Massilimicrobiota sp. SW1139. Classification (NCBI taxonomy): domain Bacteria; kingdom Bacillati; phylum Bacillota; class Erysipelotrichia; order Erysipelotrichales; family Erysipelotrichaceae; genus Massiliimicrobium; species Massilimicrobiota sp. SW1139. The sequence continues at coordinate 3,831 of NZ_SJOR01000038.1, forward strand.
AAGATATGGAATTGGTGATTATAACACTATGTTTGTTTCATCTTCAAATGAACATTTCTTTTCCATGAACCCTAAAGAAATCAAGCAGGAACTTGAAAACATCAGTCGTGTTACTGACAGCGTCTCTACAAATATCAAATATGGATTGTATGCTCAACAGGAACAGACAAAACAAAAAGAAGCAGGAGAGCATGAAAGATGAACAAGGAAGAACAGTATGCAATAAAAGTTACTGATATGG
>NZ_SJOR01000039.1:0-4007 GCF_012027715.1 Massilimicrobiota sp. SW1139
AAAGTCTGTATTTATTATTTCTTTTATAATTGTTATTCTACTAGCTATTATTGGTTTTTCTATGTTTTCAATTCCTAAAGATGTAGAAATAGAGGCTGGTACTTTAGCAAATGAAATATATAATGGTGATGTAGATAAGTATGCTTCAAATAATTTATTTGTTCATGGATATATTATAAGAGATACTAGAGAGTCTAATAATGAAAAAAATGGTTATTATATTGTTGTATCTGACATTGATAACTGGGAGACATTAGATTCTAGTCAAATAGTTACTTTTAAATATGATATGGGAATAGAAGAGAGTGTTGGAACTGGAAGTGAAATAATAGTACAAGGGCATTTAGATATACAAGAAGATTCTCCAGATATGAGTATTTTAGTTGGAGATGATATCACAATAAAAAATAAGGTGGATCCTACATATAAAATAGATTTTGATCAATTAAGTAATGACTATGTTAATAAAAAGATAACTATTACTGGTCGTATGATAAATGTTATTGGGGATGGAAATTACCTAACCGACGTAGATTTAAATTATGCTGTAAAATTGAAAGGATTTACTGAAGATGAATTTGCTTCATATTTCAAGAATGGAAGTTATGCAGTCGTTACGGGTGTACTAAAAGATACTGGAGTAATTGATGTAGAAAAGATTGATCAAAATCAAACTACTAAAGATATGTCTTTTGAATATGGAACATCGGTTAAAGATTGCATTAATTCTTATGTGAATATTGGAGAAGAAATAACTATAAAAGGAATTTTTGTAAAGAATGGAAGCTTCAGTGTACCATATTCAGTACAAGATGAAGAAACTGGGCAATTTATTACTCTTTCTGTTCCTTTTGAAAATATCGATTTGGATAAATATTTTGAATCTGGGGAAAATTGTGTTGTTACCGGATATATTTCAGAAGGTGGAACAAGTTACGTGATAAATATTACTGCAATTGGTTAAATGATATGGTTGATAATGTTGTAAAAGTATTATTTAAGAAAGTAGGTAATTTAAATGTACTGTAATAAATGTGGAACAAAACTTGATGATAATGCAAAATTTTGTAATAAATGTGGGAATAAAATAAAAAAACAAAATAATGAAACTGCCGAAATTATAGACGATAATGATAATAAAAAGTATAAAAATGATATTTGTAAAAGAGTAGGGCAGTTATTTGGTATGAAAGAATATAAGTGTGAAAAAATAAAAGTCATAAAAATAATACAGGATGAATTTAATATTGGCTTGAGAGAAGCAAAGTCAATAGTGGATGAATACCTTGAGAATTCGATAGAATTTGAAAGTACATATTCCAATTCAGAAAATAAATATTATTTAGATGACAATATGCAATATGCTGAAAAAAGTAAAATTACTAATGAATATGTGAGTTCAGACCGTGAAAATGAAGACTATATTTTTTTAAATAATATAGTTAATAAAAAAAGAAAAAGACTAAATAACAGACTTGAATTGGGTAAGAAAGTAATAAACTGGTTATTAGCGTTAGCTACGATATGGTTTATTTATAAACAGATTGATATGTCTGAAAATTATAAGTTTATTATATATACTATAAGATATTTTATTTTTATCATACCATTTTGTTTCTTTGTCGAAGTATATGATGAGATATATAAATTATTCTTATTGAAAAGAAATTCAATAAATAAAAATTATTCAAAAACAAAGATTATAGTAATTAAAGTAATTTATGTAGTATTTTTATTGGTAGTAATGAATAGTTTGATTAATCCAACTGATAACGGATTTGGATTATTAAAAGTCCTAGTTCAAGAAAACTTTTTTGTAGGATTAATAGAATACTTACTATATATTAAGTTTGAAATATTTTGTTTAATTATTTTGGGTATTGGTAACTATTATGTGGATACAAAAATTTTAGGTTTTATGGAAAGGAAAATAAATAATTAAAGAAAAGTTAATTTAGAGTATAATCTATTGAAACACGCTATTGATGTATCAATAAAATTGAATATAAAATTTTGGAACGTTTCACTTAAAGTTGTAACTTAGTGGAACGTTATTTGTTTATTGTTAGTATATACAAAGTGAGGTATTAATAGTGAAAATTGGATATATTAGAGTGTCTACTGTTGAGCAAAACACTACTAGGCAGGAAGTTATTATGCAGAGATTAAATGTAGAAAAATTATTTATTGATAAAATGAGTGGTAAGGATATGCACAGACCAATGCTAAAGGAAATGATGTGTTTTGTTAGAAAGGGTGATATAGTTGTGGTTGAATCAATTAGTCGTTTTGCACGTAATACACGGGATTTACTAGAACTCATTGATCAATTAACTAATAAAGGAGTACAATTTGTAAGTGTAAAAGAACAGATAGATACTTCTACACCTATTGGTAAATTTATGCTAACTGTTCTGGCAGCAATCTCGCAACTTGAAAGGGATTATATTTTGGAGAGGCAAAGAGAAGGAATAGCAATTGCAAAGGCAAATGGTAAATATAAAGGAAGGAAAAAGATTCAGAATGATAAATTTGAAGAAATATATAAAAAATGGAAAAATAAGGAAATTACAAGTACACAAGCTATGAGGTTATTGAAATTTAGTAAGACAACTTTTTATAGAAGAATAAAGGAGATTAAAAAAATGAAGAAAAAAGTTAATATTATTTCCTTGAAGATATGTAGGGAAAAAATGGTTGAATATGAAAGTAAGGGGATTTCAAATCCTGATAAAGCATTTGAAGTCATCAGCAATATAGTTAGTAATACTGATCGTGAATATTTTGGTGTTATTATGATGAATAGTGTCAATGAAATAAATTCTTTTGAGATATGTTCAGTTGGTACGGTTAATACGACAATTTCACATCCAAGGGAAGTGTTTAAAGGAGCTATACTTTCAAATGCCTCGAAAATAATGCTTTTTCATACGCATCCAAATAATACCATTGAACCATCACAGGCGGATATTGATATAACAAAGAACTTAATTGAGGTATCAAAAATATTACAGATCCCAATCATAGATCATATCATTACATGTCAAAGAGGATATTTTAGTTTTGCTGAACATGGTATCCTTTTTTGAGAGTGGTATCTGGAAAAGTATAAATTTTGGAGGTATAAAATCAATTATTAAAAATAATATGTAATACATAATTATTTTATTTGAATATCATTGATTGTGGAACATAGATATGGTCATAAAAATATGAGAATTATGGGCAATAAAATAATTAATCAAAGCGAAGGGTGAATATAAAAGAAATTATATTGGAAGTAATATCATAGCAAAGAATAAGGTCTTGCTTTATGGAGCGGTAACAGAATCATATAAAAAATAGATGAGCAAAACTCATCTATCAACAATATTACTCAGTATAAAAATTGAAAAAAGCATAATCGATTCATCAGAAGAAATTCAAATAAAGGGGGATAAAAAGGATTAAAACCTAAATGATATAATAATTTAGAGAGGAAAATTCCTCTCTATTTTTATTTAGGATAAAAAGAGATATAAAAACATGACAAATTGCTATATATAGTGTTTTGACATATTATCATCCCTTGATAAATCCTTGTTTAATTAAATAGGTGAATAAAAAAGGATAACTTCTAATAATACTATAATATTGGTCATAATTATTTTGAAAATTTATTTCATTAAAATCTAGATCATATGGAATTATATTATAAATATAATCTAATTCAGTGATTATTTCTTCAATTAGACAATTTAAAAAAATATTATTTTGATTATTTTGTATCTCAGAATATGTGTTTTCAATATGAGATACAATGTGTGTGATTTCATCTAATATTAAGTTTTCAAAATTCTCCAAATAGTCATAAATAAAATCAATAGTAATGTCAAATACTAATTTTTGTTCTTTTAAAAAATTATATCTATTTGATTTAAATAACGTAAAAGTTTGATAATTATATGACTTATTTGTAGGATCCTTTTTTAATATAGACTCATTGCTCCCGTTTAAATAATATAAAT
>NZ_SJOR01000004.1:0-192687 GCF_012027715.1 Massilimicrobiota sp. SW1139
ATATATCCTTCTCTTTTATAACCTGTCTGCTGTACTTTTTCATTGAGTGAATTCAATTCCTTGTCATTGAGATGAATGATCACTCGATGAGGTCTTTTTCTGTTTTCTGTCATTGGCAATTCTCCTTTCAGTAGTAGGGGTCTTAGGGTGAAACCCTAACAAGCGAATGAGGTGGGCAACCGAATTCAGTGCTTGCTAGTATACAGGACACTCTTGGAGTGTCAGTTGTTATTAATTGTATTCTTAGGTTGATAAAAATCATTGATTGCAGTCTGAAGCTTATCCTGTTCATTCTTGAATGTATATAATCTTTTCAAATCTGTGTTTATTGAGGATAGCTCATGTTCAATTTTTTCTTTTTCACTTAGCTTTTTTTGCTTTAATGCTTCCAGTTTATTAATTGATTTTTGTACTCTTGAATCCATTTTTTATTCACTTCCTTTCAGTTTTCATAGCAAAAAAGAGAGATAAAAGTGCATTTATCTCTCATCATGATTCATTAATCTTGTTTCTTTTATGATATGAAAATCTGTATCAACATAGTCATTTTCGTTTAAAATGATATCTTCATTTTTATATCTTTCCTTGATTTTTTGTTCAGCTTCTTCACGGGAATTAGCCGAAACAGTAATTTGTTTTTGCAAAGTTTCAGTAATTTCAACAAGATATTTTTTCATAGATATTCACTCCTTTAACATAATGAAATAGCCATTCTCTTATAGACGAATGGCTAAAAAATAGACAGATTCATTTTTAAATGCTTGAAAGTTACATGAATCATTGAACGATATTTTTGATTTCATAAAAAATGAATAGAAAAGATGATCATTTATGAACATTTTTTTAATTGTTTTTGACGATATTCATCGACTTCTTCTTTGCTTATAATACCGTTATCAACAAGTGGTTGAATGCATTCATCAGATTGCATTATTAAATCTACAGCATCATCACTTAGTGAACAGATGAATTTAGGCATTTCATTGTTTTTAATATAGTAATGTATAATTGTCCCAGAAGCTACTATTCCACAAATATCTGGGCAGTCAGGAACTTTCACTGGTTCATGACATGGACGGACTATTGAAATCTCATCATTAAGATATGCATTTATCGCAAAGAGAGTATAGTCATCAATCTTTGCTGGAAGTTTTTCAAAAATGGTCATCTTCAATGAAACAATTCCAGCTAGTTTTGTATCAGATTCATTGGCAAGATAGTAATAATCAATAACATCATCTTTCTGTTCCTTTAGTATAATGGTCAATATTTTTATATTATCCATCAGTAAATCACCTCATCATTATTATGCAATATTTTTATTTGAAAAGGAATTGTACAAAATTAAAATTTGCATATTTTTAGAAAAATCTTCTGCCATTAACTTATCTTTCCATGTCAGTATGAAATACTCTAGTCTGCAATTCTTGATTAACATCTTTATATTTTTGTGGTGAGCAGTCGATGATTTTATACTGATTTTTTAAATGATATTGAATTTTTTTGACAGTATCCTTTCCAGCTTTATCATTATCCATATGAAGAAATATGGAATTGATTTCATTGTTATTTAAAAAATGATTAAGGGCTACAGGTATTTCAGTATCATGAATATTTTTTCCAATGAGGGTTGCTCCATCTATGGAAAGGTAATTATTGTTAAGATAATCCTTTTTATTTCCTTTTAGAATTGTCATATATGATAGTAAATCAATGGCTGATTCAAAGACATGCAACTGATGACTATGCTCATTTTTTATGTTGAAACTATATGCTTTATTGCTTCCCGGAATGTTTTTTTTCATATCAGAATCTATTGAGCGTGTGCTTGCAAATTTAGGCATATGGCTTTCATCATATCCAACAAATACAACAGCATGATCATGTGCTGATTCATAGATGAGTTTTTTCTTGATGCAATAATCTACTATGCTCTTATCGAGCTTTCGTTCATTGACAAGATAGCTGATAATCTTGTTGTCATTTTCGTAACGATAGGGGAGGCGAAAATGATAACTAGATTTATTTGATTGAATAACTTTTGTTGGAGGTTGTTTATCAATCAGATCCTTTAGATATAATGCGGCATCTAGAAATTCCATTTCTTCTACTTTAATGAGATATTGCAGTGCAGTTCGTCCTCCAATGTTTTGTGCCCACCAGCACCATAGACCATTGCTTATATGAAGCGAACCATGAGTGCGAGTCACATAATCATTTCTGCTCTTTTTAACAAGTTCCTGCGGTTCATAATTTTTGAGATAGGTTAGAAGATCAAGCTCCTTGATTCTTGCGAGATCTTTTTTACTGATGAATCTTTTTGCCATTGTTAAGCTCCTTTCTATAACATTGATAAAGGAGATATAGAGCGTCGATATAATCCATTTCTTCAACGAAAACAAGATACTGGATGGCTGTTTTGCCATTCAGATGATGTGATTTCCATGCCCATCTATTCTTATAAATTATAAGACCATTATGCGTAATTGAATCATAATGGCTCTTATTTTTGATGATTGAATTTGGTTCGTATTGCTTTAAATATGACAGTAAATCAATTGTCTTGAGCTGTATAACATGTTCGACTGGTATCTTTTTTATAAGTTTTGTATTCATGTTCGATTTCTCCTATATAAAAAACAACGAAAGATTTTTTCGTTGCTGTTAAGATAATATTGATATTTGATTTGATGAAATAATAAATTTATATTCTTAAAAGGAAAACATTTCTGATAGCATTGAAATAAAAAGAAGTAACGAAATTATTGACGTCACTTCTATAGGGAATTCTTTATTGTTTATTCAAATGTCATTGTTCTAACAATATGTTTTGCTAACCATCTAGGACCTTTATGAGCTAAAGGACTGCCATCAGAAAAATCAGTTAAACGTAGCTTTCTATTAGCAATGCTGTTTGCTTCTTTTTCTGAAATCTTACCATTAGAGAATTTAATCAACGCTTGAATAAAATCTGATCTAAGAAATTCATTTCTTGTTGTATTCATCTACGTCCAACTCCTTTCAATTTCCTTTTTAATTATAATCTTATTTTACAATAAATTCTATATTGATGATATTATATCATTTTATACTATATTTATATCTTATATCAATTTGAAAATTTATCTTTCATGATTGATAGTCTTATCTTGAATGATTACTGATGATTCCTCTAAAGGGATTGTTTCTTTATCATTTTGATTTCCTATATCCAGCTCTTTGTTCAGTATAGCTAAACGAGATGACTTATCCTGCAGTTCCTGTTCTTTTTCAAATGGTCGAACAACTTCTTCCTTTGCATTATGAAATTGTTGTTCTACAGTTGTCAGAAGACTTCTTTCTGTCTCTAACTTTTTTGCAATTGAACTGATCTGATTATCGATTCTTGTAATATTTCCGTAAACATCATTTCCTAGATCTATCATATATGTTCCATTTTTCTTTAATGTCAATTGATGATAGGAATGGAACTGGTCATAGGAGAGGTGTAATTCAAAGCCACGATATTCACCGATTATTTTTTGAACTGATGATTTATCTTTTTCACATAAGATCAGCAATGCTTTTCCTGCAGTTTCCTTTTCCAAGTAAAAATGATTCTGTAATGTCATTCCACTAAATTCCTCAACAGGTGAAGTGCTGTCCAGATCTTTTTGATAGTCATTGATTTTTTCCTTGATGGAGGCAATTTTCATTGGGTAATACTTAATAATTTTATCTTCCAAATCATATTTTTCGCTTAGATAATTAGCTTTTGCTAGTTTCAATCTATTGACTTGTATGTCGAGATCCATCTTTTCCTTTATCTTTGGATTTCCACTTGCGAGGGCTTTGATTTCAGCATAGCTTAACGTAACTTCATCTATATCTTCTGCTGAGCGGACAGGACTCTTTGATGTCTGTATCTGTGAAATAAACTTTTGCTTACTTTCTATAAGCTGGTATAAATAACTATCAAATGTCTGTTCCGTTACATATCTATAGATTTCTACATCACTGTTTGTATTCCCCTGACGGATAATTCTTCCTGATCTTTGCTCCAGATCGCTTGGTCTCCAAGGACAATCGAGGTCATGAGAAGCTATCAGTAAATCTTGGACATTCGTACCAGCACCCATTTTAGCAGTAGATCCAAGCAATATACGAACACTTCCTTGTCTTACTTTTGAGAAGAGTTCTTTCTTTTTTGTATCTGTTGCAGCATCATGAATATAAGCAATCTCATTGGGTGGAATGCCATGTTCAATAAGTTTTTTGTAGATGTCATCATAAACATTTGTGTATGGAATATTTACATTTTGCTCCAGCTTTTCTAGAAATGCTTTAGATGTTTTTTGAGGAGTAGACATATCACAGAAAATTAGTTGGGTAGACTTTTTATCTTTGGTTTCCTCATAGATGCGAATGACATTATCAATACATGCATTGACCTTGCTATGAGGGTTGTCGTCAAGGGTTGGATCAATGAGTCTTTGATCGAGTGCAAGTTTTCTTCCGTCATTGGTAATCTTTAGCATATTGTCCACCGTTGGATCGATATTTTCATTACGTATGGCTTCAGCTCTTTTTGCAAATTCTGCAACGATTTCTTTCTGTTCTTCACTTGGCTTGACTGCAATATTGTGATAATGAGCAGTTGGAGTAGGGAGATTAAGCATATCTGCTGTCTTGATATCTGCTACTTCTTTGAACATGTTAATCAGTTCTGGCAGGTTGAAAAATTTTGCAAATCTTGTCTTCATTCTGTAACCAGTTCCTTCGGGTGCCAACTCAATAGCTGTTACTGTTTCGCCGAATGTTGAAGCCCATGAATCAAAATGTTCCAATCCGTGTTCTTTTAATGTGTTGTATTGAAGATAACGCTGTATTGTGTACATTTCCGTCATGGAGTTGGATATAGGAGTACCCGTCGCAAAGACAACGCCTTTGCCACCTGTGATTTCATCTAGATATTGGCATTTCATGAACATATCCGAAGATTTTTGTGCCTCTGTTTGGGTTAGACCTGCAACATTTCTCATCTTGGTATAAAGGAAAAGATTCTTATAGTTATGGCTTTCGTCAACAAATAATCTATCAATGCCAAGTTCCTCGAAGTAGATAACATCATCTTTTCTTTCATCATTGTTTAGCTTTTCGAGCCTTTTCTTTAACCCTTTTTTAGTTCTTTCCAATTGTTTGACTGAGAATCTTTCACCACCATTTGCCTTAAGGTCCTGAATGCCGTTTGTTATGCTTTCGATTTGATCTTCAATGAGTTTACGTTGTCTTTCTACAGAGATAGGAATTTTTTCAAACTGTGAATGTCCAATGATAACTGCATCCCATTCACCAGTAGCAATACGTGAACAGAACGTCTTTCGTTTGCTTTTTTCAAAATCCCTTTTTGTTGTTACAAGAATATTTGCACTTGGATAGAGTCTTAGAAATTCAGAACCCCATTGTTCAATCAGATGGTTTGGTACAACGAACATTGCTTTTTGAGATAATCCAAGACGTTTTAATTCCATACACGCAGCAATCATTTCAAAAGATTTCCCTGCTCCAACTACGTGAGCAAGAAGTGTATTCCCACCATATAGAATGTGAGCAATCGCATCTTTTTGATGCTTCCTTAAACTGATTTCATTGTTCATGTTTGGAAATTCCAGATGATCTCCGTTGTACTCACGAGGACGAATGGAATTGAATAGTTCATTATATCTTTTTACAAGATGTTCTCTACGATCGTAATCTTTCCATATCCAGTTGGTGAATGCTTCCTTGATAGCTTCTTGCTTTTGTTGGGCAATCATCGTTTCTTTTTTATTAAGAATAGCGACTTTCTTGCCTTCATCATCATATTCGTAATCGTAGATTTTTGTTGTCTTTAAATTAAGGCAGTCTTCCAACAGACGATACGCATTCGCTCGATGTGTCCCATACGTTTTTTCGGCTTTGGCATTGCCTCTATCCCAGTTCTTGTTCGATATATTCCAGTTTCCAGTAGCTTTTGAATAGGTAATATTGATTCTTGATTGAACAAAAGTGGAGGTCGATAGAAGTTCATGCATGAAATCTTCATAGATATTTTCAGGTATCCACGTTGCTCCAAGCCTTACTTCAATCTCTGAAGCGGACAGTTCATCAGGCATAGCCTGTTTTAATGCATCAATATTTTCTTGATAGATAGGATTGATGGAAACTGCCATCTCTGCTACTTTCAATTTTTGGCGAATATTGCCACTCAAATATTCATCAGCAGTGACATAGACTTCATTGTTATCATCAATGTCAGGAAATTGATAGATGACACCCTTTAAATCTTCTACCATTTTCTCTTTATCAAATCCTGTCAGCTGATTCATGTAATCAAAATCTATCTTTGCTTTTTCGGCTAGTGAAATCATAAGTGCTTCATTGGAAGTTTCAACACTTTCAACAGGAACATGTTTACGGATTGTACGTTTAGAAAACATATCGGCTTTTGACTTAAGCGTACCATCTTCATTTAAGTTTTCCAGCGAACACAAAAGATAGTAGGAACTGTCATCACGGAAAGCTAAACTATTTCCACGGGAATTGATGAGTCCATATTTTTCTGTGAATGCATCATAAAGGATATTTAGTCTTTTCTGTTCGTTTTCAATGACTAGCTCTTCAAAATCTTCTTTCTGATAGTTGATAAGATTACGTACACAGTCACGAATTTCTATCATGTCGGTAATACGATTTCTTGCAGTTTCAGTCAGTTCCATTTTCGTCATAATGCTGTTTTCTCTGAAATAGATATCACCATCAATGAGCGTGTAGCTGAAGTTTTTTACTGTTGGATCTGCAGGTATCGTCACTATTTCTTCATTGGAATCTTCAATGACGTTATCGTCGAAGATGATCTGATCCATCTTACCTTGGATATTTGAAATAGCTTTTTCAAGTGAATCCTTCAATGGAATATCATCAAAAGGAACAACGGTCAATTCATCACGTCCATACATTGACTTTGACATTTCAAAGTTTCCCAGTACCATGTCCGGATGGTTCTGGAAATAGGCATTATAGACAAAACCATTTGCATCCTCTTGTGTATATAGCCATGGTTCATCAACCACCATCGGTCTTTCACGTTTCTTCAAAAACAGGATATCACTGACCGCTTTGGTGTTTGCACTTTCTTTGAAAGCTGTATTAGGAAGTCTGATTGCTCCAAGCAGTTCAGCATGTTCGGATATATATTTTCTGACAGAAGAATTAGCTTTGTCCATCGTGTATTTCGATGTTACGAAGGCAATGATACCACCAGTTCTTACTTTATCCAGTGTCTTTGCAAAATAGTAATCATGGATATTGAAATTAAGTTTATTATATCTTTTATCAGATACCTTGAACTGTCCAAATGGAACGTTACTGATGGCAACATCGAAGAAACTGTCCGGAAGATTTGTATTTTCGTATCCATCTATCGTGATATTGGCTTTCTGATACAGTTGTTTAGCAATTCGTCCTGTGATTGAATCCAGTTCGATTCCATACAATTTCGAATTCTGCATTTGTTGAGGCAGTCTTCCCAAGAAGTTACCAGTCCCGCAGGCTGGCTCCAGTATATTTCCATACTTGAATCCAAGATTGTTCAAAGTAGAATAGATGGAATCAATCACGATAGGTGGAGTATAGAAAGCTGTTAAAGTAGACTCTCTTGCTTGTGTATATTCTTCATCATTAAGTAGTGATTTCAATTCTGTATATTCATTTGCCCAGTTCGATTTTGTAGAATCGAATACATCAGAAAGTCCACCCCAGCCAACATATTTAGCAAGGATTTCCTGTTCATCTTTATTTGCCAGACGATTTTCCTTTTCCAAAGAAAAAAGCAGCCTGATGGCTGCAATGTTGTTCCTATATCTTTCTTTTGGTGTACCTGATCCAAGATGTTCATTATCGATGTGATAGTTAACTGGCTCTTCTTGAGATTTGTTCTGTTCAGCTTGATTGTTAAGCTCTTGAATAATGTTATTGTTATCAAATTTATGAGAATTTTTGATAGAATTGGTAAGATTATGTACATCTGCATAATCTATAAGTTTGTCGTAAGGCATACTTGAATAGATGATTTCTCCATTATCATTATAATCCACATGATACGTACCGATTTTTTCATCATTCATGTAAATTTGTTCAGATTCCAGATAATAATCTTTATCCTTAATATTTTGTAACCATGTTAAGGCATACTGAAGCATATCGTTTTGTATGAATTCATTTGAATCATTATCAGTATTAAATTCAACATTGAGTAGAGGATTGCTGTAATAGATAGGGCTAATTGCCTTATCAGTGGAATCATAGAAAAACTTCATATGCGGTTCAGTTATCTCGATACCATTAAGTTCATACCAGTGATACATTTCAATGATTTTCTCATCACTATTATAGAAAATAGTAAGAGGATGTTCTTCACTGTTTTTCGAATAAAATGTCATCATGTAGGACTGAACATCTAAAATGTTTGGTACAAGTTCGTATAGTGCATTATAAAGTTCTGATGTTTCCTGAACAGGTAATGTCGAAATATCATTATAGACCTTATCAATAAGATGATCTATAACCTTTTCTCTGAAAACATCATTGGTTGTATAAAGATTATAGATAGCTTCATCTGTCATGTTTATAGATGTCATGATGTCAATCATAGTTTCTCGAATCAGCAACTCTGCCTCATGTACATCTGTATCACGATTTCTTAATCGAGGGTAGTATTCACTTCGTTGAATCCTATCAATAAATACAGGAATATATTCATCAAGAAGCTGTTGTTCGCTAGTTTTATGATTATCTTCTTCGATTGCAACTAGTAATTTATCATTAAGTGGGTTTTCCTTTAAAAGAGATTTGAATTCTTCTCTTGATAGGTAATCAATAAATAAAGGAAATTCATCACTTTGGATAGCAATCTGATTTCCATCTTCAATGATTGTATATTTGTCAGCACCTTTGTAGAGCTTATCACCAATTTTCCAACGATAGTCTTTTTTGATATTTTCATCTGTACTGTTTTCCACAACCATACCAGCTGGTTCATTATTTGACATTTTATGTTCATACTCAAGCTGCTGTTCCATCTGCTTCTGAAGAAATGCAGGGTATCCTTCCATTTCTTCCTCATTGAGATAACGATTTGTAGCAACAAGCTCACTGATTCTTTTAGCAATCTTTTTCCAGTTAAGGGTTATCTTTATTTCTTCTTTGCCTATCTGTCGGCTTCTAGAAAATTTGATTCCTCTGCTGTCGTAATTTATATCAATCAGTCCTACTACTGGAGCAAAACCACCAATTCCATATTCTTCTTTTAAAAACAGGGCATTTTCATTGACTGAATGTTTTTTGAGCATTTGCTGATAGATTCTGTATTTCCCATTTTCAAAACCACTGCCACGAACAAGAGCACGGTCTATTTCCTCTTGAGAAAAATAAATACCGTTTTTGAGCTGTTCCTCATTTTCATATATAGCTGTTTGCTGTTCTTCAATAGTTGGAATTTGAACACTAGGATCAAAATAGCGTGATAGAATCATGCCGTCTATTTCGCTTTCTACAAGGGACCAACTGTAATCACTAGATGCTTTCTGATCATCATACGGTCCCATGTAGATATGCAGATGCTCATTCTCTTTCTTGAATCCAAGAATGACACCATCCACTTCCATTTCTACAATCTGGTCAGGATAAAAGTCCTTTATGAACTGTATACGCTTTTGTCGATCTTGTTCATTGTTTAGAAATTCAATAATTTCGGTAGAGTTTTTTCTGAACTCATTTTTATATGAAAACAGATAATAGTCTACATTTCTATTCATTAATCCTTTTTCATAGGTCAGTTGAATAGGAGTCATGCCTTTCTGTCTAGAATATAGATATTCGTCGTTCTCAATTAATTTTGCGACTTCCAATTGAAGCTGAAAGAAAGATAAATGAGATTTGGATTTTTTGTTTTGCCAGCTACCAGCCCATACATTAAGCCCGTTACCATCTTTCTTGTAACCAATATAAGAGTAGTCATTTTTTTCTGGACGTCGGAATGTTTCCACTAGAGTATCATCATAACATTCTGCAAGATAATCGGCACGTTCCTTATCGTCCGTATGTTCCATAAAGAACTGTTGAATTTCTTCACGAGAATGTTGAAGTGAAACATCTTCACGTAATAACGTAGGTAAATCCTGCAAATCAAAAGGTGGTAAAGCATTTTTTATTTCTTCACCACCTAATCCTAAATCTAATTGTAGATTATCTCTGCTAAGATTATTTCCTCGGCTTGTTCTTTTAGATTGTCCATATGTTGTACCCATTCCATCTGATGAGTTTCCTTGTCTGGAGCTGGCTGTTTCTTCAGCAATTCCTCCATCAAAATTTCCATTTTTTGTACTGCTTCCTGATTGATTGTTTTTAAATGTTTGTTCAGTTTGTTCTTCGCTTTCAATGCGAGAAGATGTGCCGGATAGTTTGTTTTGAGGTAATTGTATCTCATCCTTGCGTATCGGCTGTTGAAGATTGGTTCTTCTGCTTTCAGATTTGGCATTAGATAATCTCCCACTTGATTGTACGTCAATTCTTTCATGTATATCGCTCCTTTCGTTGTTTACACCTCTATTTTGTATCATTTGTTTGGACTGTTCAAATGTACGAATCATAATTTCTTTTGCTTTTGCAGAAATATCATTCATGCCTATTTCACATATGTCACGACTTGCTGTTCCAAGCTGCATGATCATGTCAATGGAATTGAAATCTTTTATAGCATAGAAATCTTCAGCAGTAAAGTAATCATTAACATTCAATCCACTTCTATGAATAATCTCGAATGCTATGGAATTTGTTAATAATGATTTAAATTCAATCATGATTTCATGTTCTTCCATATGCTCAAGTTCGCTGTCTTTTCGAAATTTGAGTAGGGGAGAAAAGTAATTTTGTATATTTTCTTCAGCAATGATAGATGACATTTCAATGATTGCATGTCCTAGTTCTATAGAAAAATTCATATTCCCATACTTATTTTCAAGCATATGGATATATTCTAATTCATCTTTTATTTCTACTCTCCATAGATGGAGAGGCTTAAAGCTGGGACTGCGGGTATCCTTGATATCAAATACATATCTTAAGGTGTTATCATCATTTAAAAGAGCAATACCTTTAGAGCCTTTGCGTATCCATCGACTATGTTTTTCATTCCATGTTTCAAAAGATGCACATGCTTTCGCATCTGGCTTTTGAGTATAAATTAAAAGTTGATCAGCAAAATCGTATTTAAACATATAAGCTGATGTTTTTAAGAATGCCATCCAATTATAAGGTGACTTGGAAAGATTCTCAGCTTGTTCAAGTAGAAGCTCATGAATATATTCATATTTTGTTTTCAATGTTGAACCTCCTCTCGTTTGTATATAAAAAGAGATTCCTAAAAAATTGGAATCTCTTATGTTGTAAATCTATACGTATTGTAAAGTATTACTTTTATCTAATAAATTTGGATTTGTTTGCTTAACAAACTGGAATTTACTTATCTTTAGTGTCAAGTCCGAGTACCATTTCAATTTCAGTATCCTCAGCTGTTTTCTTTCCAGTAATATCCTTATATGCTTCTTTTACACCGTTTTTTACTGCCCATTTCACAATAAAGTACAATGCAATCAAAATAATGATTGCAGTTCCGCCACTGATTCCTAATTCTTTCCACATAATTTGAACCTCCAAATTCTAATTTATATAATAGCATTTTCCATTGATTTTTCTTTTGTAACTTTTTCACCTAAATAATTAGCAAGCTTTTCTGTAAAAAAGCTAAAGTAAGATACTCCGTTGTTTCTTTTATTTTGAAAATATGGCAAAAATCCCCATAGTGTTGATGGAATCCCTATTACTATTAAATATAATGGTCCAAAAATAAGGGATTGAATTGTATGACCATATTCGTGAACTAAAAGCCTTTTACTTAATTCTTCATCTGGTATTTTATTTTTTGTTCTTTTATCTTTCATCGGATTAGTTGTTGTAAAGACGAACATTCCCAAAGATACACTTGAAGGAACATTTCTTTCAGTAATAATTGCACCGTGATAAAAATAATGTTTATTTTTTATATTAATTAAAAATACTATAAATCCTAACAATGTTTGTGGCAATCCCCAAGTGCATTGAATTAATATATATATTACATTTTTCATAACTAACTCCAATCTACAACTTACTATTTCTCATCATCTAATAACTGTATTTTAATCACATCATTTATTTCTGCTGGTTCTGTTTCTTGTATACTACCAGTAAATATAATTGATATATTATCTCCTATTTCTAGCTCATCAGCATTTATTTTAGTATGTCGCCATTCTAATTCAGTAGCCTCTGTAATTATAAACTCAAAATTTCCACGAAAGTTTATATCGTTTATATCTAAGCCTTTTACTGTTAATGCTATATTATCTATTGTAAAATTAGTATCTCTTATATCCGTAATTGTTGCATAAAAAGTTTGATATGATACCTTATGATTATCTAAGTTTTTTTCAAAATCATCATAAGCTCTCTTGTACCCTATAAAATAACTTATAATTGCCACAATTATTACCGCTATAATACATAAACATACTATTTTTTTCTTTTCCATAATTACCTCCAAATAATAAATTACTATTTGTATTGACGGTATTTTTTAGGATTTATCTTAGGTATTATAATTGATAGAATAACCATTATTGCAATTATCCCAAGTCCAACACATAAAACAAAATCATTGTGATTAAAGCTGCCGTATAATAAAAGAAATGCTCCTATTCCGCAGAAAACAACGCATTTTCCAAACAAATGACATATTGCTTTCTCATTGTATGTTGCTTTTTCTTCTTTACTCATCGTATTCCATCCAGCAAGAAACCAAGTACCCTTTTGATTATAAATATTCACACCCCACACTACTGCCCCCAAAGAAATTGCTAATGTAAGGACTATCTCGAAGAAATTCATATTTTCAACTCCTTCCATAAAAACACCTTGATAACTTCCAATTTAGTGATTTGTTTAATAAATAGTAATTTACCAAAAAGATTGTCAGTAATGACAGTCTTTTTTGTACGACAGGCAGTTATACAAATAAATTAGTTCAGTGCAACTAATCTATTTTTTTATTATATATTGACTTTTAACGATAACTACTATAAAATATAGTAGTGTAGTTTATAGTAGAAAGGAGGACATTAAATATATGAAAAATTATGACAATTATTTTCTTCCTGTAGATAATATGGAAGAAGCAAAAAGATACTATGAGGAAATATTGGGGTTAAAAAAGAAATTTGATTTCTCTGATAAGGGAATGGTTGCTTATAATATTGGAAATGAAGAACCTGCAATAATTTTAAAAGACAAAAATAAATTTGAGAATTTAAAGCCTACAATATGGTTTGAAGTAGAAGATGTTGCAATCTTCTATAAAGAAATGTTGAATAATGATATAAAATTTTTGAGTGAGCCTTTTAAAATTGGAACTGGTAATGCAGTCGAGTTTGAAGATCCATTTGGAAATAGACTTGGCGTTACAGATTATATTAAGTAAGGAGTAGAGATTATGTCAAATATAGATTTGGTATTATTAGGACTTATTAAACAAAAATCACAAAGTGCTTATGATATTAAAAAAAATATAGAATATCGTAATATACCAAGATGGGTAAAAATTAGTGAACAGTCTATTTATAAGAAAGTATTACAATTAGAATCAAAAGAATATATTGTTAGCCATAAAGAGAAAGAGGGAAATATGCCAGATAAAGCAATATATACTATTACTAACAAAGGTAATGATTATTTTAATAAACTTATGAATGATATTTCAAATTCTGATGTTAGTCTATATTTGGATTTTAATGTTATTATCACGAATTTAGATTTAGTAGATGATGAACAAAAACAGATTCTTGTTTCTAATATAAAATCAAAGATATTAGAATTAAAAGAATTACTAAATGAAAGACGTTCTCATAGACAACATATTCCTAATGTTGGAAAACAAATGTTCAAACAACAATTAGCATTAGTAGAAACATTAGAAAAGTGGATAATTGATTTTGAGAATAGTTTAAAAGAACAAAATTAGCAAATATTGATTTTAAGTTAAAAGATAAATTTGTAGGGAGGGAAATTCCATGAAAATAATCAACATTGGTATTCTTGCTCATGTAGATGCAGGAAAGACGACCTTAACGGAAAGTCTGCTTTATACAAGTGGAGCAATTTTAGAATTAGGCAGTGTAGATAAGGGAACAACAAGGACAGATACTATGTTTTTAGAACGTCAGCGTGGAATCACAATTCAGGCAGCAGTTACTTCTTTTAATTGGAATGACTACAAAATCAATATTGTAGATACTCCTGGACATACAGATTTTATAACAGAAGTGTATCGTTCCTTATCTGTTCTTGATGGAGCAATTTTAGTAATTTCTGCTAAAGATGGTGTACAAGCACAAACCCGAATACTATTCCATGCACTTCAAAAAATGAATATACCAACAATTATTTTTATAAATAAAATAGATCAGGATGGAATTAACTTAAATAATATTTATCAAAATATCAAAGAAAAACTTTCAAATGATATTATTGTTATGCAAAATGTAACATTAACTCCAGAAATATCAATTAAAAATATCATTGATTTAGATGATTGGGATCCTGTAATTTCCAAAAATGATAAACTTTTAGAAAAATATATTGTAGGAGAAAAATTGACTATACAAGAATTAATGTATGAAGAATATAGGTGTGTTAAAAAAGGTTCGTTGTTTCCTATATACCATGGAAGTGCTAGAAATAATATAGGGACTCAACAACTTATCGAAGCTATTTCAAATCTTTTTTGTTCTGAAATGAATGAGAATGATTCAGAACTATGTGGAAGAGTTTTTAAAATTGAATATACAGACCATAAGCAAAGATTAGTTTATTTGCGTCTTTATAGTGGAACATTACACTTACGAGATACAATTATGTTGCCAGAAAAAAAGAAAATGAAACTTACAGAAATATATATTCCTTCAAATGGGGAAATGATACAGACAAAAATAGTTTGTTCTGGAGATATTTTTATTATACCTAACAATACATTAAGATTGAACGATATTATAGGAAATGAAAAGATTTTGCCATGCAATGTATGGAATGACAAGACTGTACCAATACTACGAACAAGAATTGAACCGATAAAAATAGAAGAGAGAGAAAAATTATTGGATGCTCTTACAGAAATTGCAGATACTGATCCTCTTTTACGTTATTATGTTGATACGATAACACATGAAATCATCATTTCTTTTTTAGGAACAGTGCAGTTAGAAGTTATCTGTTCTCTGTTGATTGAAAAATATCACATAAACATAAGAATCGAAGATCCAACCGTAATTTATTTGGAAAAGCCATTACAAAAGGCAGATTATACTATTCATATTGAAGTACCACCAAATCCATTTTGGGCATCAATTGGATTATCAATAACTCCACTTCCAATTGGCACTGGAATACAGTACGAAAGCAAAGTTTCACTCGGTTATTTAAATCAAAGTTTTCAAAATGCAGTAAGAGAAGGTATTAATTATGGACTGGAGCAAGGATTGTATGGTTGGAAAGTGACAGATTGTAAAATATGTTTTGAATATGGTGTTTATTATAGCCCTGTTAGTACTCCCTCGGATTTTCGCTTTCTTGCCCCAATTGTACTTGAACAAACATTGAAAAAAGCGGGAACGCAATTATTAGAGCCATATCTTTCGTTTATACTTTTTACACCAGAGGGATACTTTTCTCGTGCATATAAAGATGCACAAAAACATTGTGCAATAATTGAAACAAGTCAATCAAAAAATGATGAAGTTATTTTTACAGGACATATTCCTGTACGTTGTATTAATGAATATCGTAATACTTTAACTCTATATACAAATGGGCAAGCAGTTTTTTTGACAGAATTAAAAGATTATCAAATTGCTACTTGTGAACCAGTTATTCAATCACGTAGACCAAATAATCGAATAGATAAAGTACGCCATATGTTTAATAAAAAAGAAAATTAAGTTACTATTCACTAAAATTCCAATTTATCTAGTTTGATTATCTCATAAAAAAAATTTGTTTACAATATATATTAACGAACATAATTATTTTTACTGATAGGATATTTTCTGAAGTAATCATGAATCAAGATACTTTTAGAATCATTAAATAATATATCTTTAGTCTCATCTACATTTCTATATCCATGATGTAATACAATTTTCTTTGTAGTCAATATGGTTCCCCAAAAATTAACACGAATAGATTTTCCTATCATTGTAATTATTCCATCTTGATTATCATCACACTGACACTCATATTTGTATAACCCCTTAGGCAAATCTTTACTATCAATTCGATAGGGTGTGAATAAAGCAGGTTTATTGAAAATTGTTATTTCCTGAAATCTTATATTTTCCAGTTTTATCTTTTGTAGGTTGGGTATATTATTGTTTTTACTGTTCTTATAGAGTTGATATAGATTTCCTTGAATCAGCACGTCTTTGATCGAATGAACCTGCTGTGTTTTTATTAACACACTTAAATGTTTATCAAATCCTTTTTCATGTTTAAGGTATTGATATGCTCTAAATACGTCCATGATGTAATCATCTTTATCAATAATCTGAGCTAGATATTTTAAATTTTCGTTACTTTGATGTGTAAACTTGAATCTTACATGTATAAATTTAACATCATAAGGATAATATCCTAACTTGCGTAGGGAATTAGAAACATGATCATATCCTTTTGAAAGGTCAATATATACTTTTTTATCATCATTCTGTAATATCATCTTGAATGAATTTTCATCGCTCATATCTCTTTGTTCCTTTGATTGGCTTTGTTTTATTTCTTTCAAATTCAAGATGTTTGCTCATGATGACTTGACATCGCTCTCTATAATCCTTGAAAGCATCTGTGTAACTTGAAAAATAGTGACCAGCATAATATCCATATTTTCTGTTAGGGGTAGTATCCCATGTCACATAAGGTGATGGGGAGATAGAGCTATGTCCTAGAACAATCGCTCTGCTTCCAATACTTGTTTCAGCAATAATTTTATATGGTCCGTTTACCTCCTGATAAAGATCAAAAATATTTATGTGATCTGAACTATATAATGAAATGACTTGTGAAGTGATTTCATTTTGTTGACAGTAGGATAGATATTTTTGAAGACCATCCATATGAGAAATGTCGTCACGCCAGTTATCAATAGTATACCAGATGCCACAATGCTCGTCCAGTGTCATGAACTCTATCTCAAATCCATTTTCAAGGTCATCTAGCAGATAGTCCTCAATGTTATAGTCCCAGCTGGGAACTTTTTGATATTCTGTTTTTGCTTGAATATTTTCACGAATGCATCTGATTTCATCAGGATCATTTTGAGATACAGCTATTGCCTGAAATCCAATTGTTCCATCTTCATTTTTAAGTGACAGAACTTGACTGATGACCATATCGGATTCTTCCTTATCTCTAAATGTTTGATAGGAATTATTGATGAAATCCTTAACTTCTTTCTTCATTTTCAGTTCTCCTATCAAGAATCTTGTAGCAAAGTTCATTTCTGAGTTCTAGCGAAGTGATCATACGGTTATTACTTTCTATAATGGTTTCGGCTAGTTCCTTAGATGATTCAAATGTGACTTCACCCAAAAAATCATGAATGAAATCTGGAAAATATCCACAGCTATAGTGAGATAAAAAAGTAGAAGTGAGACCTATTTCATAGCAGAAAGACATATAATAAATGAGACCAACATCAAAAATATCAATGCTGTGATAATAATTGTCTATAAATCCCCACAATTTAATATGAAAGGCGATTGATATATAGACAATCTTGTATCCTTTATTCAATTGCTGAAGCACGTATCCCTCAACACATTCATCAAACAACTCTCTATATTTTTGTTTGTCATAACGAATGTTTTGAATAGGAATTGATTTGCTTCTCGCTTTTGGGCGAAATAGAAAAGATTCATCTGGATTGATTTGATCTGAAACACCAGCTGCATAATAATCCTTTCCATTGATTTCCTTGACAAGAATAAAATCAATATGTGGATATTCATATAGACTTGAATTTCCTATTTCATTGATGACTTTTTCTATATGTTCTGCTCTAGTTTTAAAAATCATAGTTTTCATTCCTTTCTTTATTTAATTATTTAAAAACAGGCAGCAATGATGCCACCTGCTTTTAATAATTAATTGTTAATGTTTTTGTTTCATTTCGATGAGTTTTCTTTTTTGTCTTTTGATTTTTATATATATCTTGATGTTTAAAACAATTGCAACAATTGATAATGTAACTGTTGCAATCCATAAGGCATTATTCATTCATGTCACCATCTTTCTTTGATTTTCTTGATATCACTAGGACTGCAATTCCTGCCATTGCCATGACTGCTAGATATAATCCTGTTTGAGAATTGTCACCAGTTTTCACAACAGTTGTCTTAGGTTGATCCTTCATGACAACTTTTTGAACCTCTCCAGTATCAGCAATAGTAAATTCCACATCACTGGCAACTTCATAACCTGCTGGGGCAAGATCTTCATGCAAGATATAAACTTTTCCTACTTCCAGCCCTTCGATTCTATGTGGTTCTTTCTTTGAAGTCCAAGATTCAACAACTTTTCCAGTTTCCTTATCTGTTAAAGTTAATTTTGCACCTTCAATTTCTTTTTGATTTGTTGCATCGACCTTTGAAATATCTACTTTTGTGATTTCATCTTTCATAGTCACTTTTGTTGGAGTTCCATCAGCATTAACTGTAAAAGTGACATCTGAAGCAGTTGCATATCCGATTGGTGCTAAATCTTCATGAAGTGTATATTTTTCACCAGCCAAAAGCCCTCTGATGATATGTGCTTCTTTACCAGAAATCCATTCTTCAATGATGTTTCCATTCTTATCTTTCAATGATAAGTGAGCACCTTCAAGTTCTTGATTATTTGTTGCATCAATCTTTGAGATTTCAGTTGTTGTTTTTTCATTTTCTATATTGATTTCTTTTGTATAGATAATTTTGTCACTGTGATCATAGCTTAAATCAATATCATAGACAGTATCGTTTGGTACATATCCTTCAAGAGTATGAACTTCTTTCAATTCATATTTTCCTAATGGAAGATTTCCAATATGGATTTCTCCAAGTTCGTTGGTTACATATAATCCATTTTCAGAAATATCTACGGATACTTTATCACCAGCTTTATACAGCAATGAGTTTCTTCCATCAAGAGTATAAATATCTTCTTTTGCTGTTAATTCAAATGTAATGCCTCCTAATGGTTCTTTTGTATCTTTATCAGTTTTATATAAATCAATCTGTCCATATGGAGCAATATTAGTGACATTGATTTCATGAGTATATTCCTTAGTTGTTGTATCTTCTGCCTTGAAGATAATGTCATGAACAGTTTCATCTAAAACATACCCTTCATTTGTCAATGTTTCCTTTAATTCATATTCACCCATGAATAGATCGTCAATAATAATTTGTCCATTGACATCCGTTTTTCCTTTAGCAACAGTTTCTCCTTTTTTGAAAAGAATAGAGCCATCTATTCCAGAAACAATATCATTTTTTGCAGTCAACAGATACTCAATATCTGTCATGGCTTTACCAGTTTCCTTATCTGTTTTATTGATGATGATTTTTCCTTTAGGCTGAGCATTGGCTACCTTAATTGTTAAGATAGGAGTTTCATCTTCATCCATGTCATAGTCGTGCTGATTTGTAATTGTAAAGGTAATTGGTTCTTCCAATTCAAGGAAACCATCAGGAACCTTGATTTCTTCCACCGTGTATGTTCCTGCATCCAATTCTAACGGTAAAGTCACTTCTCCTAATTTACCAAAAGAAGTAATTACTTGATTCTTAGAATTCGTTGTAAAAGTATCAATTTTTTGTCCAGCAACTTTTTGAACAACATAATTACCCTCGCTGTTCTTAATCTTGAAACTTGCACCATTTAAAGTGACTGTCTTTCCTGTTTCTTCATCAACTTTAATTAATTTAACCTGTGAAGTGAAAGGTCTATTGTTGATATTAATAATCTTGATTTGTTCAATATCTTCATATTCGGTATAATCATCAGTCACACTGATTGTAAAGTCTGGAGCAGTAATATAGTCCTTTGGAGTCTTTGTTTCTTTGACTAGATATTCTCCGTGAGGAAGATATGGAGTCGTGGCACGACCATTTTCATCAGTAGTAATTACTGCATAGGTTGTAGCATTATCCCATCCTACATGATTGACTTCACTTTTCAATTTCCATGTAAATTCTGCTCCTTGCAGTCCTTTTACAATACCAGAAATTCCATCTTTTTCACCTGATTTGAACACCTGAATTTTTTGCATGTTGACACGATTTGATGTATCTGCTTCTTTGACAACTTTAGAAACTGTCTGATCTTGATACTCAAGAGAAACATTGATAATAGAAGTATTTAAAACCAATGAATCATTTGATGATGTTTCCTTGATGTAATAATTACCTAAAGGAAGATCATTCCAAGTGATTTTTCCATCTTTGTTTGTTTTCTTTGCTGATACTAAAGCGTCTTTTTCATAATATGTTTTTGTTCCAGCTTTATTTGTGATTCTTTCTTTGGCACGCAATTCATAAGTATTGCCTTCCAATGTTGCATCACCAGTTAAGCCATTTGTTTTAGAAGAATCAATGGATTTTGTTAATTCTATCTTTCCAGTTGGTTCGTTATTGGTAAATTCAATAGAAGTTGTTTCATTTGGTTTTATTTCAAATGATTTCTCACTTACATTGATAAGATATCCATTAGCAGATTTTGTTTCTACTGCTTTGTATTCACCAGGAACTAATCTATCTAATTTGATTTTTCCATTTTTATCAGTTGTGTGTGTTTCATCAAAATCATTTGGTCCAGTAATGCGATAAGATGTTTCAGCAATTGTAGATGTTTTATCATCATTGTATTTTGTTAGTACAAGCTTTCCAAACTGATTGACTGTCACTTTCATTGAAGTCTGCATGACATCATCAATTTTGAAACTTGCAACTGCTTGACAGTCATCAGCAGTATAATAAATGCTGACTCCAGTTTCACTTGCAGGAATGTCTTTCTTCAATACAATATTTGCTTTGGTAATAGATGATGTACCTTTTACAGTTAACGTATTTCCACTGATCTTAACATCTAGACCACCATCGTCTACAACTACCATATCTTCCAAGACACCTTTTGTATCAGTCAAGGTCAATGTTTTATCTGCATCAATGTTGTGTGTCTTATTGGCAAATGATGGAGCCATATAAAACTTATCAACATCAGCTAGAATTTCTTTCCACTTTTGCTGAACCTCTGCATAAGTGTAGGCTGTTGGGGTTCTCACCCACTCCAGATCATCTCTTTCATGAATTTCTCTCCAAAGAAGTCCCTGAGTGATTGCGTACCAATCCTTATCCGTTCTTCCTGCAACTTTCGTTCCATAATAAGCTATCAAAGACAATCTCTTTGCCTTTTCTTCACTGATACCAATATCTTTATATGTTCCAGCTGTTACTTTCTTGTTGTTACGAAAAGTTGTAAAGTAATCTACACAGAATACAGGCTGATTGTCAACCAACAAGTATCCCTCTGTTCCATGTTCACTTCCATCGGTAGGATCAATAAGAATCCAATCCTTATATCGAATTGAACTGGTTGTTCCAGTTAATGCAAACGCATTTGTAACAAGTCCATTCATTAACATCATGACACTTGCTATGCAAAGAACTGATTTCTTTGTTATTGTTTTTATTTTATCTAACATTTTTCTTCTCCTTTGTATTTTTATTCTTTATTTGTAGTGTTTTAAATAAAAAGAATGAACATGGAGATCTTATTTTAGTCTTCATATTTATATTTCCTTTCCAACAAAAAAGACACCTCATGTTTGAGATGCCTTTAATATCTTGCTTATTTAATTTTGATTTAATTTATATATGGTGCAATATTCTTTTCTATTTGTTCAACGTTATATTCTTTACGTTTTTGCTTTTCTTCACTATCTGAAGTTAGATAAACAGCTAAACCTATGATAAATAATGCTATTAATATTTTCTTCATAACAATCACCTCTTGTTATGATTATAGATAACTCTATTTTTTATAACAAATGTATGAAATCATATAAGTATTTCTATATATAATGAGTTAGTTATAATATAAAGTGAATTTAAGAGTCCAAAGGTGATTCCTTTCGGAATGTTAAGGGGGTTTTAGGGGGAAAAACAGTCACGACTGGCAACGAAAAAAAGCGTACTACCCCCATGAATACGCTGAAATTTAATAATTCTGCAATTTTATCATTCACATGTGTGAATATAAATTATCTAGAATGTTCTCTTTCTCTTTTTTTATGCCATTCACCCAATAATTTGAGAATAATCTCCTTTTTTTGGTTAGGTGTATAGGATTTTGGAAAATATTTATTAATTTCCTCCATCTTGAGACTTATTTTTTCCTTTTGGTTTGGCTTGTCCGCCAGTAACATATCCATCATCATATCTTTAGATAACTCTTCATTTTGACTTTTACGTTTCAATTCCTGAGCCTGAGCAAGACTAGGGGTAGCTAAAGTTTCCTTGATGACTTCAACGAGTTCGTTTTGTTCCTTGATTTGAAGAAATGATAGTTCATAGGCTGGATTCAATGCGATAGTAAATCCATCTTCATGAATTTCATCAACCATATTTCTTAATTCTTTAACCAAGTATGTTAATCGAATAAATCGTTGAATTTGATTTCTACTTTCTCCAACCTGTTCAGCCAACATATCATCGGCTCTTTTTAACTTTGTCCCAACTTGGGACGAAGTTAAATCATTACGTTTTCCTTGATGTTTCATTGCTTCTAATTTCATACGATAGGCAAATCCACGTTCAGTTGGCAGAATATGCTCACGTTGAATATTGCTATCAACCATGATGATGGTTGCTTGGTCGTCATCAAGTTCTCTTACAATAGCGTCGATTTCCGTTATCTCATTTTGCTCTAACGCAAATTTTCTCCTGTGCCCTGATACCATCTCATATCCACCATTTTTATCTGGTCTGACAAGAGCAGGCATTAAGACACCATTTTCTTTTACGCTGTCAATCAGTTTTACCATGTCCTCGTCCATACGGACATGAAAAGGATGCTGTTTGAAGTCATGAATTTCACTGATAGGAATTTTCATGACCTTTTCAAGTCTGGCTTCCTGTCTTTGTTCCTCAGTGGAGAAAAGAGTATCTTCAAATTTAGGAAGTCCTAAATCAAATTTGTTCATGATATTTCAACTCCTATCTTTCTGGTGTACCTTTATGTTTTGACCTTTCAATTTTTGTGATTTCCTTAGTTAAATCTTCATAAGCTTTAGCCACGTTACTGTCTTTTGCGTGCTGATATACACTTTTTCCGGATACACTGGCTTCAGCAGCTTTAACACCAATAGGAATAATCGAATTAAAGACTTTGATATGTTTTCCATAATTTTCTCTAATTGTGTCCACTGTACTTTTTCCCAAATTGGTCTGCATATTAGCAAGAGTGATAGCAACACCAAGTATATCGACCTTTGGATTGATTTGATGTTTTACTTTGCTGATTGTATTCAGTAATTTAGTCATTCCTTTAGCTGGAAGATACTGAGCTTGTACAGGTATCAGAATATTATCGGCAGCAGATAACGCATTGATTGTCAGCATCCCAAGAGAAGGGGGACAGTCAATCAAGATATAGTCATAGTGTTGTTTGAGAGGGCTAAGACACATATCAAGAACACGTTCACGATTCATGACACTCACTAGCTTTAATTCAAAGTCAGCAAGTTCAATGTTACTTGGGATTAAGTCAATCTGTTCCTCGTGGTGAATGATTAGATTATTGTAATCAACTTCCTTATCATAGATAATATCATTCATTGCCTTGGATATAGTGTTTTCCATATCATCAGCATTCTTTAATCCTAAACAAGCTGATAAATCTCCCTGTGGATCAAAGTCTACCATTAATACTTTTTTGCCTTGATTAGCTAAACCTATGCCTACATTTTCAGTAGTCGTGGTTTTTCCTGTTCCACCTTTTTGATTTGCAACTACTATTACATTGCACTTCTTTGTCATATAAATTTACCTCCTTTCTCATGGCCAGTGCTAAGACTGGCTATGTAATTTTTGATGATGGATACATTTTCTTACTAATAATAAATTGATTATTAGTATATTTAAAATATAAGAAAAATATCTAAGAAATCATAATTTACGGAATAAAAAAACTTATACGTGAGTGCTAAATTTTGAAGAAAAATATAGCGACGTATAAGTATCAAAAAATGTATTTGTTAGTAACGTGTTAGTAACTGAAAAACTCTCACTAAGTCTGAAATGCTCCCACCACGCACCAACAGACTTATTGTTGATTAAAAAAGTATCGATGAACAGAAAGAAATTTAAATTTTAGTTTGTTAGTAACGTGTTAGTAATTTGTTAGTAACTGTGTTAGTAACCTGTTAGTAACCTGTTAGTAACTGAAAAAATCGTTAGGAGTTTCATAAAGTTTTAACACGTTTATTTAATATAATACGAAATTTTTACTGTGTCATAAAAACAAAAAAACTCTGATTAAATCAGAGTTTTTCGCAATATTTAGAAAATACCTAATTATTTACAAGCTTCTTCGATAGCTACAGCAACAGCAACAGTTGCTCCAACCATTGGGTTGTTACCCATACCAATTAATCCCATCATTTCTACGTGAGCAGGAACTGAAGAAGAACCAGCAAATTGAGCATCACTGTGCATACGTCCCATAGTATCAGTCATACCATAAGAAGCAGGACCAGCAGCCATATTATCAGGATGTAATGTACGTCCTGTTCCTCCACCAGAAGCTACTGAGAAATATTTTTTACCTTGTTCAACACATTCTTTTTTATAAGTACCAGCTACTGGATGTTGGAAACGAGTAGGGTTAGTAGAGTTACCAGTAATAGAAACGTCTACACCTTCTTTGTGCATAATTGCAACACCTTCACGAACATCATCAGCACCATAGCAGTTTACTTTTGCTCTTGGCCCATCAGAATAAGCTGTTCTTGAAATTTCTTTCACTTCTCCAGTGAAATAATCAAATTGAGTTTCTACATAAGTGAAACCATTGATTCTTGAAATGATTTTAGCAGCATCTTTTCCTAAACCGTTTAAGATAACTCTTAATGGTTTGTTTCTAACTTTATTTGCTTTTTCAGCAATTTTGATAGCTCCTTCAGCAGCAGCAAATGATTCATGTCCAGCTAAGAAAGCGAAACATTCAGTTTTTTCATCTAATAACATAGATCCTAAGTTACCATGACCTAAACCAACTTTACGATCATCAGCAACTGATCCTGGAATACAGAATGATTGTAAACCAACACCGATTGTTTTAGCAGCGTCAACAGCTTTTGTATCCCCATTTTTGATTGCCATTGCAGCACCTACTGTATAAGCCCAGCAAGCATTTTCAAAACAAATTGGTTGAGTTGATTTTACGATGTTATAAACATCAATACCTTTTTCATCACAAATTGCTTTAGCTTCTTCAATTGATTTAATATCATATTTAGCTAATGCAGCGTTAATTTGATCGATTCTACGTTCATAATTTTCAAATAATGCCATTTTCGTACCTCCATTATTCCTTTCTTGGGTCGATGTATTTTGCAGCACTATCGAATCTACCATAAGTACCAGTAGCTTCTTTAACTGCTTCATTAGCATCTTTTCCAGATTTAATCATATCCATCATTCTTCCAAGATTAATGAATTCATAACCGATGATTTCATTATTTTCATCTAAAGCAAGTCTGTTAATGTAACCTTCAGTTAATTCAAGATATCTAGGTCCTTTTAATTTTGTAGAATAAGCAGTACCAAGCATACTTCTTAATCCTTTACCTAAATCTTCAAGACCTGAACCGATAGTAAGTCCTCCTTCAGAGAAAGCAGATTGGCTACGTCCATAAACGATTTGTAAGAATAATTCTCTCATTGCTGTATTGATAGCATCACATACTAAGTCAGTATTTAAACCTTCTAATAAAGTTTTACCAACTAATGCTTCACTAGCCATAGCAGCAGAGTGAGTCATACCAGAGCATCCAAGTGTTTCGATTAATGCTTCTTCGATAATTCCTTCTTTAACGTTTAAAGTTAATTTACATGCACCTTGTTGAGGAGCACACCAACCAACACCGTGTGTTAATCCAGAAATATCTTTGATTTCTCTTGAATATACCCATTTTCCTTCTTCAGGAATTGGAGCACATCCATGACTTGCACCGCATTTAACAGTGCACATTTCTTCTACTTCTTTTGTATAAATCATTTTTTTACTCCTTTCATCTTCAAAATGATTAGCCAGACAAATCAGAAAATTGTGCTTCTTTTTCTGATTGCGGTGAAGGAATTTCACCTACTGTGATTATAAGTCAAATAGCCTTTAAAGTCAATGTAGACCGTACTTTCAATGTGAAAAAAATGTCTAAATAGCCCGAATGAATAAACTTGCTTATTGCAAATAAAAATGAGCTATAGTATAATGGGTTTGCTAGTAGTAAATAAAAAAAGAATAGCATGTTACTATTCTTTTAAATCTTTCATTTTTTCAATAATTCTGATTGAAGATTGAATGCTTTCCATTAAAATTTCACGTTCTTTATGGGAAAGACTTCTCATAAAATGAATGACCTTTGCTTCATCTTTTCCCTGAATTAATAAATCCATATTTTCATGATTTTGTAAATTCAAAAGGTGATTCAAATCAATATCTAAAATCTGACAAATTTCAACTAAAATATCTAAACGTGGAAAGTTTGTATCTGTAACATATGCTGAAAAAGCACCAGGTGAAATATTAAGCATTTTAGCAATATCTTTTTGTGTCATATTCTTTTCTTCCAATTTCGCAGCTAAGACTTTACCAATTTTTAACATATACCTCACCTCATTTTTTTACATTATAGCGAAGAGTTATAAAAATCTGTAAAATATTCATTAATAATAGATTTATATTTGATAACTATTTAAACTATTGATATAATAAAGTGACAAATAGATAAAAAAGTAACTATATAAGATAAGGAGATGCCTATATGTATATAGATGATTTTTTTCATTCTCTCACTTTATTACAGCCCACATATCAATTTATTAATGAAGATTTTTTTCGAGATAAAAAATATATTCAAATTCTTTCAAATGATCAAATGCCTTTAGATATTCATATCAAAACTCCAGCTCAGAATTATTTGATTTATAGTGATCTTCATGATTTGAAACATCTTTATGCTTATGAATTGGATTCTCTTTATCATTATATAAATGAAATTTCACAATTTAAAATCACAATACCTTCTACACAGGCAATCTATTTAGAAGCGGGTATTTTAGAAGCTATTTATTTATATAATCATCTTTTTAAAACTTCTTTCAAACATTATTCAACCTTATTATTACCATTATTTCATCTCTATCATATTTTAATAGGTCATCCACATAAAAATAAGGAAGCATACCCTCATACATATGCATTGCCATTCCTTCATCAATTATATGTCACAAGATTTTATTATTTTATTATTCAATATTGTTATTTTCGTTTTCAATGTCAACAGTCTCATTCTTTAACGCATCCTTATCATTTCGAGTTACTGGTGGAAAACAAACTGTCACAGTATTTACAATTATCACCCATTCATCATATTGCTGATCTAACATATTTAAATAATCAACAGCTTGATGATTATATAAGTCAAATGCTAAATGCTTCTTAGGAAGCATTTTTTTAGAAAAAAATAAAAATTTGTGCAATAATATGTTCAACAATATCATTAGTATAGTGAAAGGGGGAAAAATTAAAATGAATCAAAAAGAAATTGATTATCTTATTCTTCAGATTCCCCAAATGGATAATGCTTTTGATGAATTATATGAAAAAACCAAGACAAGTGTTTTTGCTTATATCATGAGCATTATTAAAAATTACGATGATAGTCGTGACATTTTTCAGGAAGTTTATGTGAAACTTTATTTAGCAGCTAAAAATTATCAATCACAGAAAAAACCATTAGCATGGATTTATACAATTGCTAGAAATGAATGTTATCTTTATTTAAGAAGACAAAATTTAACACAGGAATATCAGGATCATCTTTATTGTCCACCTGAAACGGACATGCATACAAAAATGATTTTAGAACAGCTATTTGAAAGTTTAAATGATCAGGAAAGAGAAGTGATTATTATGCATGCACTGTGGGGATTAAAGCATCATGAAATTGCCGGCTTATTAGATATTCCTCTAGCAACATCTTTATCCAGCTATCATCGAGGTATGAAAAAAATGAAAAAGATAGGAGCGAAGAGTTATGAATGAAATCAAAGAAGCTTTTACAAAGATTACACCGGATCGCTTAGATGATATTAAAGAAGAATTAAAAACGAGAGATGAAAATATCGTGATCGAAACAAAGAAGAAGAAAAAACGTTATCTTTTGACTTTACCTATTGTGGCAGTCTGTGCAGCGATGGTTTTCATGTTATGGCCTGCGACTCACTCCATTCAAACGGTTGTTGGTTTAGATGTCAATCCAAGTGTTGAATTGAATTTAGATGATGATTATAAAATTGTCGAAGTGAAAACGAACAACGAGGATGGAAAAAAAATTGTTGGCAATATGGATTTAAAAGGTAGCGATATTGAAGTTGGTGTGAATGCGTTGATTGGTGCTATGTTAAAGGAAGGATATATAGACGAACTTAAAAATTCATTACTGATATCAGTAACAGGGGAAAATGAACAAGAAAATGAAAAACTAAGACAACAGCTTTCATTAAATATTGATGAATTATTAAAAGCAAGTGATATTAATGGCTCTATTGTATCACAGACAATTAATGATCAAAATGTTGAAAATCTGGCGAAACAATATCAGATTTCAGTGGGAAAAGCTGAAATTATTCAACAGCTTGTTTCAAAGAATCCATTATATACATTTGATTCTTTAAAGAACTTATCTATTCATGAATTGAATCTGTTATTACAAAGCAATCAGGTTGAACAAGTTTCAATTACAGGTCATGCCAGTGAAAGTGGATATATAGGAAAAGACAAGGCTCAAAGTATTGCTTTTAATGATGCTCAAGTATCTCAACCAACAGTTCAAAAAGTAGAAATGGATTATGATGATGGTGTGATGGTTTATGAAGTTGAATTTTATAAAGATCAGGTTGAATATGATTACGAAATTAATGCTTTGAATGGTGAAATTATAAAAAGTGAAAAAGATGGTGAGAGAACTTCTCAATCAGCTTCATCATCAAATCAGTCTTCAAACCAAAATTCATCAAACAGTTCTCAGACATCAACTCAGCAGATATCACAGGATCAGGCAAAATCAATTGCTAAAAAACATGCTGGTGTTCAATCAGTATCACAAGAAAAAATTCATAAAGATTATGATGATGGTGTTTACAAATTTGAATATGAATTTGTAAGTGGTGATTATAAGTATGAATACGAAATTAATGCTATGACAAGTACTGTGATGAAACATGAAAAAGAATATGTTGGAACAGTCAAATTAACACAAAATGAAGCCAAACAAAAAGCTTTCAGTCATGCCAATGTTTCTTCATCAAATGCCTATGATGTAGAAGTAGAATTAGACCATCAATATTATGAAGTTTCCTTTAAATCAGGACAATATGAATATGAATATAAGATCAATGCATCAGATGGTTCTATTGTGGCGCATGAAAAAGATTATGATGATTAGAAGAAGTTTTATGACTTCTTCTTTTTTCTTAATAAATTCTTAAAACTTTCACATTTTTTATGTAATATAATGATGAAAGGGGTGGGATTATGAATATTTTGGTTGTAGATGATGAAAAAGAAATTGCCGATTTAGTAGAATTGTATTTAAAAAATGAAGGCTTTCAAGTTTTTAAATTTTATAATGGTTGTGATGCTTTACGTTGTGTGGAAACACAGGATATTGATTTGGCTGTTTTAGATATCATGTTACCAGATATAGATGGCTTAAAAATTTGTTCCAAAATCAGAGAAACAAAAATCTTTCCTATTATTATGCTGACAGCTAAAGAAACTGAAATTGATAAAATAACAGGATTGACAATGGGTGCTGATGATTATGTCACAAAACCATTTCGTCCTTTAGAACTTATGGCACGCATTAAAGCTCAGTTAAGACGTTATACAATGATGTCACCTAAAAAAGATGAATCCGTTTTGACCATTGGTGCTTTAACAATTGATAAAGATAACCATCGCTGTTTTCTAGATAATCAATTATTATCTTTAACACCAACTGAATTTTCTATATTATGGTTATTATGTTCAAATCAGGGAAAAGTAGTCAGTGTTGATCAGATTTTTCATGATTTATGGGGAGAAAAATACTATACCAATTCAAGTAGCTCTATTATGGTTCATATTCGTCATTTGAGAGAGAAAATGAATGACTCAGCAGAAAATCCACGTTATATCCAAACGGTATGGGGAGTAGGTTATAAAATTGAATAAGGATTATACGAGAAAGTTTCAACAGGAAATTCTCAAAATACATATACTCATTACAGCCTGTTGCTTTGTTTTTATATTATTTATTTATTTTTATATGGATTATGTTTATAATGGAGCATTTATTAATTTCTTACAGGAATATTTTGGATGGGATTTTGCACACTTTGCCCTGAGAAATCAAAAAACAATTATCTTTATGATTATTATGCTGGTCATTTTATTGAATTCTATCATTGTCGAAATTTATGCTATTCAAAAAATATCACGTGTCTTTTCACAAATTAAGATTCTTTTTCAAAAAGACAATCAGAGAATTGTTTTAGATGATTCATTATATGAATTAGAAAATGACTTAAATGAACTCAAACGAGAAAGTATTGAAAATGAAAAGAAGGCAATTGATGAAGTTCAGCATAAAGTTGATATGATTGCCTATTTGGCTCATGATATTAAAACACCTTTAGCTTCAGTTATTGGTTATCTCTGTTTACTTGATGAAACACCGCATTTACCAGAAGATTTACGTCATCAATATACACATATTACTTTAGAAAAAGCATATCGTTTAGAAAAACTGATTAATGAGTTTTTTGATATTGCTAAACTGAATCAGACTTATACACCTTTACATAAAGAAAAGATTCATTTGTTGTATCTTTTAGAACAAATGAAAGAAGAATTTTATCCATTGATTTCACAAAAACAACAACATATTGAAATTGATATAAATGAAGATTTATTAATCAATGTGGATGCTCAAAAAATGGCAAGAGTTTTTAATAATATTTTAAAAAATGCCTTTCATTACAGTTATGAAAAAACAACCATTTTTATTAAAGCTTATCAAGATGAGAGTTATATACATATTCTTTTTGAAAATGAAGGAGAGACAATTCCACCAGATAAAATTCAAAATATCTTTAAACAGTTCTATCGTTTAGATGAATCACGTAACTCATCAACAGGAGGATCGGGACTTGGTTTATCAATTGCTAAAACAATTGTGGAACAGCATCAGGGATTTATTAAGGCCACAAGTGCTAAGCATCATACTGTCTTTGATGTGATGCTACCTCTTCATGAACTTTAGAAAATCTTAATAATTCATTAAAAATTTTAATTATTTTGTCCTCTATAATACAGTTATGGAGGATTTTTTATGAGAAAAAAAGTATTAGTATGTATTGCGGTATTAGTCATACCAGTTATCATTTTATTAGTCGATCATTTTTTATTAAAGGAAGATATACACTTATCTTATGGTTATGATACCTCATCTTCATGGCATGAAATTGTAGAACATCAAAGTGAGTATCCATCATCATTAATTGATTTAGCTTTAAGAAATAAAGAAACCATTCCATTTGTCGCTAATTATCCCACCAAACACACACAAGATATGGTGATGAATATTCAAAATGATTTAAAAGATAATCAAATGCCATTGTTACTACAATGGGATGAACGTTGGGGATATCGTTATTATGGTGATCAGATGATGGCTATTAATGGTTGTGGACCTACGTGTTTATCAATGGTTGTCAGTTATTTGACACAAAATGGAAGATATCATCCTTATTATATGGCACAATATAGTGAACAAAATGGTTATTACAGTCAAGATGGAACATCATGGTCTTTTATGATCAGGGGAGCACAGGCTTGTGGTGTTGATGCTAAACAGCTTTCTTTGAATGAAGATTTGATAAAAGAAGAATTAATGCAGGGACATCCTATCATTTGCAGTGTGTCTAAAGGAATCTTTACAAAGACAGGGCATTTTATTGTTTTGTCTGAATATAAAAATGGAAAAATTCGAGTGTTAGATCCTAATAGTCAAAAAAAGAGTCATTATTATTCTTTTGATGAATTTTCTAATCAAATCAGAAATTTATGGGTTTACAGTAGGAATAGTTTTTGACTATTCTCTTTTTGTATTATAAAATAGACAAAAAATGGAGGTGCAAAAGTATGAAAATTTCAGAAATATTAAAAAAGAAAGCAACTATTTCTTTTGAAGTTTTTCCGCCTAAAAATAAAGAAGGAGATATTTCTTCTATTTATTATACAATTGAGGAGTTATCTCAATTAAATCCTGATTTTATCAGTGTGACTTATGGTGCAGGAGGATCAACGAAAGGAAAAACAGTAGAGATTGCTTCAACAATTAAAAATCAATATAACATTGAAGCAGTTGCTCATTTAACATGTATATCTTCAACAGAATCAGAAATTTTAGATATCTGTCAACAGTTAAAAGACAATCATATTGAAAATATATTATCTTTACGTGGTGATTATCCTCAGGATGGTTTACAACATGAATTATCTTTTCATTATGCAAAAGAATTAAATACTTTTATTTCACAACATTTTCCTGGTGACTTTTGTTTGTCTGGAGCCTGTTATCCTGAAGTGCATCAGGAAGCCAGTTGTCTGGAAGATGATTTAAAAGCTTTAAAAGAAAAGGTAGATGCTGGAGCACAGTATTTAATTACTCAAATCTTTTTTGACAATCATTATTATTATCGTTTAGTCAAGGAAGCAAGAAAAAGAGGTATCAATGTACCTATTTTAGCTGGAATTATGCCTGTGACACATTCTAAATCATTACTGAGAACGGCAAAACTTTGTGGCTGTTCGATTCCATATGAATTATCAACGATGATTGAATCTTATTATCATTATCCTGAAGCTATGAAAGAAATTGGAATCAACTATGCGACTCATCAGATTATTGATCTGATTACAAATGGCGTGGATGGAATTCATATTTATACAATGAATAAACCAGAAATCGCTAAAGCAATCTTCCAAAGTATTCCAACTGTTTTAAAAGAGTTGAATCATGAATAAAAAAATCATTAGACACTATCTCAATGCGCAAACAATCATGGATGAACAGACTGAAAAACTTATAGATGTATGTATTGAGGAAGTCAAGCAATATGCTCAATTCAAAGCTGTTTACCAGCAGTTTCATCTTTCTCATCAGCCACTTATGATCAAAGAGATTCATTTTCCATTAGAATCACAGGATTTAGAATTTTATTTCAAAGATTGCCAGGAATGCATTGTGATAGCCTGTACATTAGGGCTTTCTATTGATCGTCAGATGAAATATTATGAACATATGGATATGGCAAAAGCAGTTGTGTTTGATGCTGTGAGTAATGCCTATTTAGAAGAGTGCTGTAATCAATATGAGTCACTTCATTTACCTCATCATACTTTTCGTTTTGCGCCTGGTTATGGAGATATCCCATTGGATTGGAATCAGATCTTTGCTTCCATTTTGCAGATCAATAAAAAGCTAGGTGTCAGTTTAAATCCATCTGGTTTATTAATTCCCATGAAATCAATGATTGGGCTTATTGGAATAGGCAAGGATGTACAAAAAACATGTTTATCATGTATCCGCAAAGATGATTGTGAGTTAAGGAAAGGGGGACAACGATGTTACGTGAAAGATTAAAAAAAGATTTATTAATTTTTGATGGAGCTATGGGGTCAATGCTCCAACAACATGGATTGAAAGTAGGAGAAATTCCCGAGGTTTATAATATAGAACATCCAGATATTATTGTAGATATTCATAAACAATATTTGAAAGCTGGAGCCAATTTTATCACAACGAATACTTTTGGATGTAATCCTATCAAGATGAAAGAGAGTGGATATTGTTATTGTGATTTATTAAAGGCAGCTATACAAAATGCCAAACAGGCTAGAGATGAAGTCAATCCTGATGCATATATTGCCTTGGATATTGGGCCTATTGGACAGTTGTTAGAGCCTTCTGGTACGTTAACATTTGATGAAGCCTATGAAATCATCGCTTCACAAATCCTAATCGCAAAAGATGATGTTGATGTTGTTTTATTAGAAACAATGACGGATTTATATGAAGTCAAAGCAGGTATTCTAGCTGTCAAAGAAAATAGTGATTTACCTGTATTTGTGACAATGACTTTTGAAAGTAATCAGCGTACGTTAACGGGAACAGATCCTTTGACTTTTGTGAATGTTGTAGAAGGATTAAAAGTCGATGCGTTAGGTGTCAATTGCTCATTAGGTCCTGTTGAACTTCAGCCGATAGTCCATACAATATTAAAATATGCTTCTGTTCCTGTCATTGTCCAACCCAATGCGGGATTGCCATGTCTGCATCATGGTGAGACTTGTTATCCAATGAGCAGTAAAGAATTTGTTGAGGCTATGCAATCTTACATCCAGCAAGGTGTCAATATTGTTGGAGGATGTTGTGGCACAACACCAGAGTTTATCGCTGGTTTAAAACAGCAATTACCTGCTTATCGCTATCCTCGTCAAAGAAAAGCTTATACGGCTGTTTCCAGTGCACATCAAACAGTTATTTTTGATGGTGATGTTATTGTTTGTGGCGAAAGATTGAATCCAACAGGAAAGAAAAAACTAAAAGCTGCTCTTCAAGAAGAACGCTATGAAGAATATGTCAAAGAAGCTATTCAACAACAAATGGCAGGTGCTCAGGTTTTAGATGTCAATGTAGGATTACCTGGTATTGATGAAACAAAAGTCATGGTGAATATCATAAAGATGTTGCAGGAAGTTGTGAATTTACCTTTACAGATTGATTCATCATCACCGGAAGTCATTGAAAAAGCTTGTCGTTATTACAATGGAAAACCATTGATTAATTCAGTTAATGGAAAAGAAGAAGTCATGGAGGCTATTTTTCCAATTGTAGAAAAATATGGTGGTGTTGTTATAGGACTGACATTAAAAGATG
The DNA here is from genome assembly GCF_012027715.1 of Massilimicrobiota sp. SW1139. Classification (NCBI taxonomy): domain Bacteria; kingdom Bacillati; phylum Bacillota; class Erysipelotrichia; order Erysipelotrichales; family Erysipelotrichaceae; genus Massiliimicrobium; species Massilimicrobiota sp. SW1139. Next base: position 35,468 of record NZ_SJOR01000004.1, read on the forward strand.
GCATCCCTTTATATGCTCAAGAACGCTATGAATTGGCCAAAGCCATCATTGAAAAAGCGAAAACGTATCATATTGATAAAAAGGATATCATCATAGATTGTTTAACATTAACAGCATCGGCTCAACAAAAAGAAGTTCAAGAAACCCTCAAAGCACTCACAATGGTTAAAAATCAGTTATCAGTTTATACAACATTAGGTGTATCCAATGTATCTTTTGGTTTACCTAATCGACCTTTATTGAACCGTACCTTTTTAACTTTAGCTTTACAGGCGGGATTAGATTTGCCTATTATCAATCCATTAGATCAACAATTAATGGATACCATTGATGCTTATCGTGTCTTGACTTATCAAGATCAGGATGCATCACAGTATATTCAACATCAATCCAACCAAGTAGAACAGTCTGCTGTCAAAGCATCATCAACCTTATCTTTGTTTGATATTATTGTTCATGGATTCAAAGATGAAGTTAAAGCCAAAACTGAAGAATTATTACAGACACAAAATGCTATGGAGATTATTAATCAGACGATTATACCTGCTTTAAACCAGGTGGGAAAAGATTATGAAACAAATCGTATTTTTTTACCTCAGCTGATACAATCAGCAGAAACAACAAAATTAGCTTTTGAAGTTGTCAAAGCAACATTTTCCAAACAAGAGTCTTCAAAAGCAACTGTTTTAATGTGTACTGTAGAAGGAGATATCCATGATATAGGAAAAAATATTGTCAAAGTCATTTTAGAAAGTTATGGTTATGAAGTCATTGATTTAGGAAAAGATGTGAAAATGGAAAGAGTGGTAGAAGCCTATCAGCAATATCATCCTCAGGCTATTGGATTAAGTGCTCTTATGACAACAACAGTTGTTAATATGCAAAAGACAATTCAGGCTTTAAAAGCAGTGAACTGTCAATGTCCAATCTGGGTTGGTGGAGCTGTATTGACAAGTGAAATCGCTAGGGAAATTGGAGCTGATTATTATTGCGAAGATGCGATGGCATCAGTTCATTTATTACAGGATATTTTATAGGAGGCATTATATGGCATTAAAAGTGAAAATGAATACAATGGACTTGGATGATCTAGATACGGATATTCCATTGTTTGCGACGATTGAAGATGAGGAAAATGATCTTCAGGTTGATGAAAATACAACAATGAAAATTCAAATTAAAGTCAAAGAAGAACAGTAAATGGCTACTGTTCTTCTTTTTCTAATAATTCTAACCAACGTATGCTCTTTGTTTCAATTTCATTTTCTAATGCATTGCGTTGATTGGAAAGTTCTTGAATATCATGAAAGTCTGTAACTTGATTTAATTGTTCATCTAACTGTTGAAGTTTTTGTTCAAGTGCAGGAATATCAGCTTCTAAGCTTTCTAATTCCTTTTTTTCAAGATAAGTCAGTCTGACTTTACGTTCTCTCATGGGTTTTTTAGTACTGGATTTGGGTTTATTTGAAGATGTTTGATTTGAAGTGATGATATAATCACTATAACCTCCATTATGAACTTGGATTTGTTGATGCGAAAATACGAATAGCGTGTCACAAAGACGATCTAGAAAATAGCGATCATGTGAAACTGTGATAATAATTCCCTGAAAGCTATCTAAATAGTCTTCTAAAATCTGTAAAGTTGTAATATCTAAATCATTTGTAGGTTCATCCAACAATAAAACATTAGGAGCACCCATCAAAACTTTTAAAAGATATAAACGTCTTTTTTCGCCACCAGACAGTCTGCCTATAGGGGTATATTGAAGCTCTTTATCAAAAAGAAACTTTTCACACATCTGTTTCGCTGAAAATTCACCTTGACGGGTTTTCAAATAACGTGCTTCTTCTTGAATATAGTCAATGACTCTTTGATTGTCATCCATATCTTCGTGACCCTGTTTAAAATATCCTATACGAATGGTTTCACCGTATTCTACTTCACCACTTGTGGGTTGAATTTGTCCAGCAATAATATGAAGTAAAGTCGATTTACCAGAACCATTGATACCGACAATTCCTACACGTTCATTTCTTTGAAAGAGATAATCAAAAGGTTGAAATAAAAGATGATCAAAACGATGAGAAATACCATGTAGTTCAATTGTTTTTTGTCCTAATCTTGAAGCAGTATCAATCATTTCCAGATTTTGTGTGACAGGTAAGTCAGCTTGCTGACTTAAAGCTTCATATCTTTGTAAACGTCCTTTGTTTTTGGTTGTACGAGCCTGGACACCAGCACGAACCCATTCTAATTCTTTTTTAAGAAACTGTTTTCTTTTGTGTTGAGCATTTTGTAGACTCTCTTCACGCTTAGCTTTTTGTTCGAGATAAAGTGAATAATTGGCTTCATAAGTATATAACTGACCATGTTCCAATTCAAGCATACGATGTGTGATACGTTCTAAAAAATAACGATCATGTGTAATCATGACAAGAGCCCTATTGAATTTTGTGAGATATTTTTCAAGATATTCAATCATTTCATGATCTAAATGATTGGTTGGTTCGTCTAACAATAATAAATCACAAGGCTTGATCAGTGCAATAGCCAAAGCGACACGTTTTTTTTGACCACCAGATAACTGACTGATTGGCTGTGAGTGATTGATAATTTGAAAACGATTTAAGATAGATTTGATTTCATATTCTGCCACATCATGACCCACATCTTCATAGACCTGTTCTAAAACGGTATTTTGAGGTTGGAAAGATGGGATTTGAGGTAAATAATTGATACGAATATCTTTCTTTTTGATAATTTCTCCCTTATAATCTTCTTGACCAGCTAATATTTTTAAAAGCGTAGATTTTCCAGTTCCATTTAAACCAATAAGACCAATTTTATCACGTTCATGAATGGAAAAGGAAATATCTTTTGCGATACATTTTAAATTGTTATATTTACTTAGATGTGATACACTCATTAACATATTGAATTTCTCCTTTATTGTTCTATTGTACCATGACTTTTTGTTTTGTAAATACATGTAAGGGAAGTGATAGATTGAAAAGATTATTACTCGTTTTCATTGTTTTTATGATTCTGTTAACGCCAGTGAGCGCCCGTGCTGGTGGAGGCAGCAGTAGTGGCGGTGGTGGTGGAGGCAGCAGCCATACGTCGTCGCATCGTTCTAGACGTTCAAGTGGAAATGGATCACCCATAGCAGGTGTGATAGGGATAGGAGCCAGTATGGGAATGATTGTCTACTGGAAAAGAAAAAAAGCCAGACACATGCATCAGGAAATTAAAGATGATTTATCTTTCGCTTATCAGCAGGATGATTTCTGGAATGAAAAAGTCTTAAAGAAGAAAGTTAAAGAAAAATATTTGATTATACAAGAAGCCTGGTCTAAGCAGGATTTAGAAACATTGAAAAAGCATTTAAGTGAATCATTATATGAACGATGGAAACTCAAAATAGAGTGGCAACAATATCAACAACAATATAATCAATTAGATCATATTCAATTATTGAAAGTCATACTGGTTGATTTACATGATGCAATTGATAATCAGCAGGATTTCTTCTGGGTTTATATAGAAGGCAAGATGAATGATTTGATGATAGAAAAACAAGAAGTGATTGCATCGAATCATGATAGTTTTGTAGAATATTGGAAATTTGTGCGCCATGGAAATGACTTTTTATTAGATGAAATTAAGCAACAGGATGAGGTTGAATCATGATCAGGGGTCTTTTTCGATGTCTGTTATGGATATTGCAGAAAGTCGGACATCTCATTGGTTATATCATTGGTTTTGTTTTTGGCTGGATTCCACGTTTAAAAAAGCATATGAGTGGTGAAGAATTTGAGGAATATGTCTATGAAATACTTAAACGTATTGGATATAAACATATACGATTAACGCAAAAGAGTGGTGATTATGGGGTTGATATTTTAGCAACCTATAAAGGCATTCACTATGCTTTTCAATGTAAATATTATAGTAAGCCAGTTGGAGTGAGTGCCGTTCAACAGGCTTATAGTGGTTGTGAATATTATGACTATGATGAAGCTGTTGTTGTTACAAATCAGACTTTTACACGACAGGCCCATGCTCTGGCAATGCGTAATGGCGTCATTTTATGGGATGGTGAAAAACTCAATCAGATGCGTCGTTTAGCCAATCGACATGCATTATTTTATCGTTTTCATCACCAAAAAATGCCACATCCATATGAAGATGTTTTACAAGTTGTTTTGGAAGCTGGATATGCTTCAACAGATTTGCTTTATCAGCATTTAAATATGAATATATCACGTATTGATTATATTTTGGATGATTTAGAGTTTTATGATATTGTTTCGAGTGAAGATGATTATGGAATCAGGGAAGTGTATATATCTTCTTTAGAAGAAGGATTAAAATTACTGGAAAGAAGTCATATTTAAAAGAAACTATGTTATAATAAAGAAAATATGGAGGGATAAGATGTATAAAGAAGTTTCAAAACAGTTGATGTCTTTTATTCAACAAAGTCCAACAGCATTTCATGCAGTGGATACAATGAAAAAGATTTTAAATCAAAATGGTTATCAGGAATTATCAGAAAGTCAGAAATGGACAATACAATTAGGTGGAAAATATTATGTAACACGTAATCAGTCTAGTTTGATTGCTTTTCATGTTGGTCAACATTTAGAAAATTATAATTTTCATATTGTGGCTTCACATAGTGATTCACCAACTTTTAAGTTAAAAGAAAATGCTGAAGTGGAAATTAAAAACCATTATGTATCTTTAAATACAGAAGGATATGGTGGGATGATTTGTGCTTCATGGCTTGATAGACCTTTATCAATTGCAGGACGTGTTATGGTTAAAGACAACAATACATATCAGACACGTTTACTTTGTTTTGATCAGGATCTTGTATTGATTCCAAATGTCGCCATTCATATGAATCGCAGTGTGAATGATGGTTATGCCTATAATAAACAAATTGATATGTTACCATTGATTGGAGGACAGGCATATCAATCTGGTGATTTGAAAAAAATGATAGCCAAAGAATTGCAGGTAGATGTTGAAGATATTTATGGCAGTGATTTATATTTATATAATCGTATGCAGCCTACAATCTGGGGAGCGCATGATGAATTTATTTCATCGCCGAGATTGGATGATTTACAGTGTGCCTATACATCTTTACAAGGTTTCTTGAAAGGGTATCATTCGCAAACAATTCAAGTCTTTGCCTGCTTCGATAATGAAGAAGTAGGTTCATCTACAAAACAAGGAGCAGCATCTACATTTTTATATGATACTTTATACCGTATTCATCATCATTTATTTCAAGATGATGAAGATTTCTATCGTGCAGTCGCTTCTAGTTTTATGTTGAGTGGGGATAATGCCCATGCTGTTCATCCTAATCACCCTGAAAAAACAGATCAGCAAAATGGTGTTTATATGAACCAGGGGATTGTGGTGAAATCACATGCTGGACAAAAGTATACAAGTGATGCTTTGAGTATAGCTGTATTGAAAGATTTATGTGAAAAAGCTGGCGTTCCACTTCAATTCTTTGCGAATAGATCGGATATGTTAGGTGGAAGCACACTAGGAAATATTGCCATGTCTCAGGTGTCAATGAATTGTGTAGATATTGGCTTAGCCCAGCTTGCCATGCATTCATCTTATGAAACAGCAGGAATCAAAGATTCATATGATATGATTAAAGTTATGGAGGAATTTTATAATAGCCATATTCAAGTCGTTAAGGATGGATATGTCATTGTAGACAAGGAGGGATAAAATGTTAAGTCGTTTATGGAAGTTTGTGATATATTCGATTTTTTCACTTTTTCTTGTAACATGTTTGTCTTCTATATTATCAATTAGAAAAACAACAGAAAATCTTGCATATGCCTTTTGATAAAACTAACGAAAATAAAAAAAGTTCATAATGAACTTTTAAAAATTTTGATTAATTACAATGATAGAAATTTGATGAAGATATACGTATATTGTATCGTTTTAAGAATCCTACTTTTTGTAGGATTTTTTATTTGATGTCTATTTTTTGAATGATGATGAGCGAGATTGGAATGAAGATACAAATATAAATAATAATACAACAAATATCAATGATATCAAAAGAAATAGTTGTGTGTGAGAATAGGTGAAATATGATTTGGTCGGCTAGGAAAAAATAAATATATGAAAGAAAAAGAAAGACTATCAGTTGAAAAAAATCTTTTAAGAAAATGTTTCATAGAAATCCCTCCTTATAAGTTTATCATAACAGAAGGGAACGAAAAAAGATATGAATTTCTCCATATCTTTAATAATAACATACAACAGGTATGTTGACGCTTAATTGACTATACAATGATGCAGCTACATCAAGTGGAAGATTGATACAACCATGTGAACCATATGTTTTATAACGATCTCCACCAAAGGCAGATTGCCATGTTGCATCATGTAAACCAATACCACCATTAAATGCCATCCAATAAGCAACAGGTGTTTCATATTCTGGTTTACCATCTTCTTGAATTTCACCGATTAATGTACGATTACGTTGCATAAAATAAATGTAATAAGTACCACCAGGTGTTCTCTTGTCTGGATCACTTGGTAATCCAGAAACAATGTCTGATTGTAAAACAACATTCCCATTTTTTACAAACCACATATGTTGACCTGTTAAATCAATTTCTACAAAAGTATGGCCTATTCCTCCATTACTGTAAGATGCCTGTACACCTGTCACAACTGGAGTTCTTGTTTCTTTTTTATGTGCTTTAATATCAGCAAGTAATCCAGTCACTTCTTTACTTTGATTTAATTTATAACCATAATTACCACCAGAAACCGTTCTTGTGCCATTAGCACCAGTAAATGTTTTAGCTTTTCTGATAATATTGATTTGAGGTGCTAAAGTTTCTTTGACAAATTTTGTGGCTTGTTTCTGAAACTCTTCTTCATCGTAATAATAATTTCCTTTTTCATCAATAGATAACCATTGAATCAAATCATTTCCATCTAAAACAACTTGACCAGATGTTGTTTGATAAGTAATTTTAGCATCACAATATTCCTTAGCTAGTTTTTGTAAATTTGTAATTGTTTCATCTTGTGATGTCAATTGTGGTTCTTTATAAATATGTTGCTCTTTTAAGTTAATAGAATCCTGACGTGTTTGAAAAGCTTTTTCTACAGCATTAATCAATTGATCATTTTGAATTGTTGTCCCAAAAACTTCTGGTGTAATCACAAACTCGTCATCTTTATATTCTACCTTGGCATCGACTGGAGCAATTTGTTTATCTTTGACATGCTGTAAAGAATTAACAGCTTCTTCTAATTGCTTTTGATCTGTGATCAATAAATCATTTAATTGAATCTCTGTAGATTGAAAGAAATGTGTAAACCATAGAAAATAATTTTGTTGATCTAATGTCTTTTGAATACTGTTGTTTTGATTAAAAGAAATTCCACTATCGGTTTGTTTTAAAGTTTCTTTTTCTCCATCAACAAATGTCAATGATAAAGTTTGATTTGTTAAAGCTTTTTCAAGTGTTGAACTTGCATCCTCATACGTGAAACCTGAAACATCAATATCGTTAATTGTCGTATGACTCATAAAACGATTATGATAATAGAAACATCCAAAAAGATAAACAACAATAATCAAAGCACCTAAGATAAGTGCTGCTTTTAATACATGATCTTTTTTTATGCGAATCTTTTTTCTTGGCTCTCTTTCTTGTGTTTTCGTTTCCTCCATATATATATACCCCTTATATTTATAGCTTCATTTAGAAGTATAGGTACTTTTCAGATAAAAGTCAAGTTATCCGACATTTTATGTAATTGAAATCAGTATTTTTCATGAATGATGTTGATTGATTTTTCATCTAAGAAAAGATATGAAGAAAATCGCCCTCATTATGATGACACAAATGAAAATATTTGACATTATTGACACTTGTTTGAAAACGAGTTTTTTAACATATGCAATCGTATCAAGGATGGTTATAAATCATAGGGATTGTTTCGATTTCGACAATATATTTATAGAAGATAAAATGATAACATAGAATAGAAAATGATATGAAAGAAGCCAATTTGAATATTTGAAAGTCTATGATCAATGAAATATACAAAAAAGAATCATGGAAATGTTGCATATGATTTGAAAAATTTGTATTTTTGGGTATACTGAAAGCGGAAGGTGATAAATATGGTTAATATGCAAAAAGTTGCAGTGATTGGATGTGGGTTTGTAGGAGCTACATCTGCATTTAGTTTGATTCAGACAGGTTTATTTTCAGAAATGGTATTAATAGATGCAAATGCCAAAAAAGCTGAAGGAGAAGCGATGGATTTAAGTCATGGGAGTGCTTATTTAACACCTATGAATATCTATGCCGGCACTTATGATGATATTGTAGATGCAGGAATTATTGTCATTACAGCAGGTGCGAATCAAAAACCTGATGAAACAAGATTAGATTTAGTTAAGAAAAATGTTCAAATTTTTAAGAGCATTATTCCAGAAATTAAGAAAAGAAATTGTGAAGGTATTTTATTAATTGTTTCTAATCCTGTTGATATTTTGACAGAAGTTGCTTTGAAATTATCAGGATTCCCATCAAATCGAGTTATTGGATCAGGAACTGTTCTTGATACAGCAAGATTAAAATATGTTTTAGGTAAACATTTACAAGTGGATCCTCGTGATGTTCATGCTTATATTATTGGAGAACATGGTGACAGTGAATTGGTTGTATGGTCTGGGGCGCAGGTTGCTGGTATTCATATTAATCATTTCTGTGAATTACGTGGACACTTTAATCATGAAGAAGCCATGGAAAGATTGGCTCAGGAAGTTCGTGATAGTGCTTATGAAATCATTGAAAGAAAAGGAGCAACTTATTATGGTGTAGCAGTTGCAGTGAAACGTATTGCGACAGCGATTGTAAAAGATGAACATGCAGTATTACCTGTTTCTAGCTTGATGCAGGGAGAATTTGGTTTGAATGATTTATGTTTAAGTATTCCAACTGTTATTGGACAAAATGGTGTTGAAAAAGTTGTTGATATTTATTTGAATAATGATGAAAATGATAAATTACAATCAAGTGCCAGAGCTTTAAAAGAAGTATTGGATGATTTGGATTTATAAGAAGAAAGCATTTATAGAGTGAAGTCTATAAATGCTTTTTTGATATTTTCATAGCAGCGATTTCGTTGGCTTTTTGTAAAGCGTGAAACCAGGAATAGCCTAGCATACGATAAGCCATGATACTACCTATATGGCTATCACCAGCCCCGTTGGTATTATAAACGTTCACTGGGATGGCAGGAATATGAAAGTTTTCCTGTTGATTATAGAAATAACATCCATCTTTTCCAAGGGTAACGATTACAGGTTGATGTGTTTGCTGATATAAATATTGACAGGCCTGTTCAAGCGTGGTTTGTTGTGTATATGTCAGGATTTCCTGCTTGTTTAAATGAATAATGGGATGGAGTGAAAGGATGTTTTGGAAAGATTGTTTGGGTATGTCCATTAAACGTGGACCAGGTGCAAAATAGATACTTAAATGATCATGATTTTTTAAAAAATTATAAATCACTTCATGAGTATCTTCTTCGATTTCTAATCCACAAAGATAGACACATTGATATTGTTTCATATCCAATTGTTGAAACCATTCTTTTTGATAAAAATATTCAGCACCATGCTCACAAAGAAAAGTTCTTTCGCCCTGTTGATCTATAATACAATAACAACATCCATTCTTTTGATTGGTTTCAATAAGTATAGGAATCTGATTTTTTTGAAAATGGGTTTTCACAAATTCTCCATAGATACCTTTACCAATAGGTGAAAAAAGAGTATAAGGAAGTTTGGTCTGTCTGAAAATAGAGGCCACATTCCAGGCACAGCCACCCATGGCCATGTTTTGACTGATTATATTTTCATCACCACATAGTTGAGGGAACTGTTTAACATAAATATGAACATCACAAACACTTGAACCAATAATTAATGCTGATTTCATGATAAATATCCTTTCTTTTTGACTTTTTATGATGATATTATATCAGATAAGTCTATGTTTAGAAATGTTTTAGTGTTATAATGAAACGATGATGGGAGGGGTTATATGGATGATACAAATATGATGAGTGAGGGGTCTATTGCTAAAAAGATTATTTATTTTGCGATTCCTTTGTTTTTAGGTAATTTATTTCAACAATTATATAATACTGCTGATTCTTTGATTGTTGGAAATTTTTTAGGATCAAGTGCTCTTGCTGCTGTAGCGTCTTCAGGTAACTTGATTTTTTTACTGGTTGGTTTCTTTAATGGTATTTCTGTGGGAGCTGGCGTTGTGATTGCACGTTTTTTTGGGGCTCATGATCATAAGCGTGTGCATCTATCTATTCATACAACTGTTGCTTTAGGAACTGTATGTGGTATTGTTTTAACGATTTTAGGTGTTGTATTTGCACCTAAGATTTTAATTTTGATGGGAACACCCCAGGATGTTTTACCCAATTCTATTATTTATTTTAGAGTCTATTTTATGGGGTCATTGGCTTTTGTGCTTTACAATGCTTTTACAGGAATCTTACAGGCTTTAGGTGATAGTAAACATCCATTATATTATTTGATTATATCTTCAGTTATTAATGTTGTTTTAGATGTTGTTTTTATTACTGTCTTTGATATGGGAGTAGGAGGGGCCGCTTTAGCTACGATTATTTCACAAATTGTCAGTGCTGTTTTATGTTTCATGCATTTAATCAAATTACCTACATATCCATTAAAAGTTCAACAAATTCGATTTGATTTACCAATGCTGAAACTGGTTATTCAAAATGGATTGCCTGCAGGAATTCAAAATTCAATTATAGCTTTAGCCAATGTTGTTGTCCAAAGCTATATCAATAGTTTTGGACAGATGGCTGTGGCAGGATGTGGGGCTTATTCAAAAATTGAGGGCTTTGGATTTTTACCTATTACATGTTTTGCCTTAGCAATGACAACTTTTGTTTCACAGAATATTGGAGCAAAGAAATATGAGCGTGTCAAAAAAGGAACGCGTTTTGGTATTATCTGTTCATTGGTCTTGGCGCAAATTATAGGGATGATCATTTTTATTGGAGCCCCATTTTTGATTGGCTTATTTGATTCAACACAGGATGTTATAAGCTATGGAACAATGCAAGCTAGAACCGTGACTTTATTTTATTTTTTATTGGCTTTTTCACACTGTATTGCTGGTATTTTAAGGGGAGCAGGAAAATCAATGATTCCCATGATTGTGATGATGATCTTTTGGTGTGTCGTTCGTGTTTTATACATCAGTATTGCTTTGCATCTGGTTCATGATATTCATCTTGTTTTTTGGGCATATCCAATCACTTGGGCATGCAGTTCTATTGTTTTTTTATGGTTTTATCTGTTTTCTTCGTGGTTACCACGATTGGAAAAAGACAGTTTATGAAAATTTGTTAAAATATGGAAAAATAGTGATAAGTGGCGAAAATAAGCCACTTTTTTTGTGCAAAAAATCAAAAAATAAAGCATGTTTTTTCTATACATAAGGGTATAAATGGTATATAATAGTGGTATGAAGTGTTAAAATATGTATAGAAATGTATAAAAGTGGGTGATTTTGAAGTGTTCATTGGGGAATATAGACATAATATTGATACAAAAGGACGATTAAGCATTCCTGCCAAAATGCGTCTTGAATGTGGTGAAAAAGTCTATGTGACTCGTGGGAATGAAGGCTGCCTGGCTATTTATACAGTTGAAGGCTGGGAAAACTATTATCAATCACTCATGACACTTCCTAAAAGAAAAGCCGAAGTGAGAACTTTTATACGTTTGGTGACTTCAAGAGCGACAGATTGTGAATTTGATAAATTAGGTCGTATCAATATTCCACTTGTTTTAAGAAAAGAAGGAAATCTGCAAAAAGAATGTGTCATAGTCGGAGCAGGTGATCATATTGAATTATGGAATAGTGAAACATGGGATCATTTCTATGATGACAATATGGATCATTTCGATGAGATTTCAGAAAATATAGATGATTTAGATTAGGAGGATGTTATGTTTCATCATGTCAGTGTTTTATTAAAGGAAACAATCGATGGTTTAAATATAAAAGAAGATGGCATTTATGTAGATTGTACACTGGGTGGTGGTGGACATAGTCAGGAAATTTTAAAACATTTAACAACGGGTCATCTCTATTGTTTTGATCAAGATCAACATGCAATAGAAGCAGCCAGACAGCGTCTATCTCAAATCTCTGATCATTTTACAATTATTTATTCTAATTTTAAAAATCTGAAAACTGAGCTTGCAAAACATGGCGTAGAACATGTGGATGGAATTGTGTTTGATTTAGGTGTTTCTTCACCTCAGTTTGATGATGGTGAACGTGGCTTTAGTTATAATTACGATGCCAAACTGGATATGCGTATGGATCAGAATCAAAAATTAACTGCATACGATATCGTCAATTCTTATAGTTATCAGGATATTGTCACAATTCTGTATAAATTTTCTGAAGAAAAATTTGCCAAACAAATTGCCAGAGCGATTGAACGTCATCGTGAAATCAAGCCTATTGAAACAACATTTGAACTGGTGGATATTATTAAAGAAGCGATTCCAGCTCCGGCCAGAAGAAAAGGTGGACATCCAGCGAAGCGTACATTTCAGGCTTTACGTATTGCGGTTAATGATGAATTAAATGTTTTTGATATCGCTTTAAATGATGCTTTAAAAATATTGAATGTTCATGGCCGTGTTGCAGTCATTACATTTCATTCTTTGGAAGATAAGATATGTAAATATACTTTTCAGGAAGTGACAAAACAACCAGAACTTCCTAGGGGAATGCCAATTGTTCCTGAATATTTGAAACCAAAGTTTCAAAAAATCACAAAAAAACCAATTGTGGCGAGTGATGAAGAATTATTAGAGAATCATCGCTCTCATTCAGCAAAATTAAGAATTATAGAAAGGATATATGAGGATGAAGAATAAGAGAAAAGAAACAAGATTTTTAAGATTTTCAAAACGTTTATTAGTGATGAGTTTTATTGTTTTTGTTGTAGGGATTGTTGCATTAAATTCTTATGAATCAACAATTAATGTAGCATGTAATCAGTTGGAAAAGGATATTAAGACAATTGAATCAGATATTGATGGATTAGATATGAAAAAATTAGAGTTAGCTTCTTTTTCTCGTATTGAATCTGTTGCTGAAGCGAAGGGATATACATATAAACAAAATACTGCCACAGCTGCTGTTGTAGGAGTTCCTGAAGAATAATGGCTTTGAAGAAAAATAATAATCAAAGTGCTAAAATTATATATTGTATTATTATTGCAGTCATTGTTTGTATGGTACTTAATGTCATTTACTTGGGAGCTACTGGGAAACATTTGATCAGTGGAAATGATATTGAAGGTTATGCTAAAGATCGTGGTGAAAGTAAAACAGAGATTTTGCCTGCTAAACGTGGGACAATCTATTCAAGTGATAATGAAGTTATTGCCAGTGACATGAAAACATATAAGCTTTATGCGATTTTATCTAAGACACATTTAACGCTTGATAAAAAACCGGATTATGTTGTTGATAAAGAAAAAACCGCCAAAGAATTATCACCTATTATTGGAATGGATGAAGAAGATATTTTAAACCGATTGAGTAAAGATACTTATCAGGTAGAGTTTGGAAGTTATGGAAACAATCTGTCATCTCTTGTAAAAGATCAGATTGATGCCCTTAATTTACCTGGTTTGGAATTTGAAGAAATCACAACACGAAATTATCGTTATGGTGATTTTGCATCCTATGAAGTTGGATATGCACAAGCAGTTACAGAAGAACTTAAAGGAAAGACAGTTCAGAATATAGTTGGACAAATGGGGATTGAGAAGGCGTTTGATGAAGAGTTGTCTGGAGAAGATGGAGAAAGAACTTATTTGGCTGACAATAATAATAATGTCTTGCCAAATGGAATTTTGAGTGAGACTGCACCTGTTGCTGGAAATGATGTTTATTTAACGATTGATAGTGATGTGCAGACGGAATTAGATATGCAGATGGAAAAAATGGTAAAAGAATTAAAGCCAGAAAAAGCAACCTGTGGTATTATGGATGCAAAAACGGGAAAGTTATTGGCTATTTCTAACTATCCATCATTTGATCCAAATGAACGTGATATTGATAATTATGTTGATTTATTTTTTAATGAACCTGTTGAACCTGGTTCAGTCTTTAAATCATTTGTTTATGGAAATGCGATTAATGATCATAAATTAGATGTGAATGATACTTATCAATCAGGAAAGTATTACTATAAAGTCAATGGAAAAACAGTTGCGACACTCAGAGACCATAATGATGGTAAAGGTTGGGGAACAATCAGTTATAAACAAGGATTTTATTATTCAAGTAATACGGGAATCTGTCACATTTTAAGTGAAAAAACAGATAAAGAATCCTTGCTTCAGGATTATGAAGATTTAGGTTTCTTTAAAGAAAGTAACATAGATGGTTTAGAATCTGCCGCAGGTTTTGCTGGATATAAACGTGAAGGAGAAAGAACGTTAGAGTATTTGACAACCGGATATGGACAAGGATCAACATTTACAGGTTTGCAGTTAATACGTGCTTATAGTGCGTTTGCGAATGATGGAAAAATGGTAGAACCTTACATTGTGGAAAAAGTTGTCAACAGTGATACAAAAGAAACTCTATATCAGGCAAAAACACAGTACTCTAAACAAATATATTCTACTGATACTGTCAAACAGGTCAGGGATTTATTGAAAGGTGTTATTAATATAGAAGGAAGTACAGGATATAATTATCGTATGGATGATGTGAATTTAATTGGGAAAACTGGAACAGGACAGGTAGCATCTGAATCAGGTGGTTATCGCAGTGGTTTCTATACAAACAGTTTTGTCGGTATGGCTCCATATGATGATCCACAGGTCATTATAGTGATGTGGTATCAGGGAAGCTCTGCAAGTACTGTAGAATCTGCCAAAGTTGTTCAGGCTGGTATTCGTGCGGCTTTAAATAAATTAAATGAACAACCATCACAAGTTGTAGAAACATCTACATTTGTTTTAGATAATTATACAAATCAAAGTGTTGATTATGCAAAAGACGTTTTATCTAATCATCAATTATCTTCACTTGTTGTAGGAGATGGAAATGTCATTGTTGATCAATATCCAAAAGCACAGACTGAAGTGTCTTCCAAATCAAGGGTATTCTTACAAACCAATGGAACCAATATCACCATGCCGTCCATGACAGGATGGTCGCGTAAAGAGGCGGAAGCTTTTGGTGCCATGGCTAATGTAGAAATAGAATTCAAAGGTGTGGGGTCTATTTATAAACAAAGTGTATCGAAAGGTACGAAGCTAAAAGCTAATCAAAAAATTACAGTAACGGCAAAATAGGGGCTGAATTCAGTCCCTATTTTCATATTTTCAATATCATAAACATACAATATGTTGGTGATGTGACATGGTTTTTTCTAAAATGATACAGAAGATCAAATGGGTCAATATTGTCATGACCATTATTATTGTTTGTATTGTGATTCGTCTTGGCTATAGTCAATTTATTGCTTATCAGGAATTGAGTTTAAAAGCAACAGAATCATGGCAACGTAGTTTTCCATTGGAAGCATCACGTGGAAAAATATATGACAGTCAGCATGTGACTTTGGTTGATAATCTCACAACATCTTCATTGATTGTTGTTCCAAGTCAAATTAAAGATCCTATCCATACTGCCTATCAACTCGCTCAAATTCTAGAATGTGATGAAAAGACATTATTGGATAAAATACAAAAGAAAGTTTCAGTAGAAAGAATTCAACCAGAAGGACGACAACTAGATGAAAATAAAGCGTATAGCATTGATCGTTTAAAATTACCAGGGGTCTATCTTGTTCAAGATACTTTGCGATATTACCCATTTCAAAATTATTTAGCTCAAACTTTAGGATTTGTAGGTATTGATAATCAAGGATTAGTTGGTCTAGAGCTCCAATATGATGATTATCTTTCTGGAGTCAATGGAAGCATTCATTATTATATGAATGCCAAAGGACAAAATTTAAATATTTATCCAGCTGATTATGTTTATCCAACTTCTGGTATGGATATTGAATTAACGATTGATACACGTGTTCAGGATGTCGTAGAAAGAGAATTAAACAATGCTTATGCGACTTATGATCCAGATTCTATTTTGTGTTTAGCAATGGATCCTCGTAATGGTAAAATTCTAGCAATTTGTAGTAAACCTGATTTTGATCCGAATGATTATCAAAATGCTGATAGTGAAATTTATAATCGTAATTTACCAATTTGGAAATCCTATGAGCCAGGATCAACATACAAAATTATTACTTTTAGTAGTGCTTTAAATGAGAATCTTTTTGATATGGACAAAGATACTTATTATGATAAAGGTTATGAAATTGTAGGCGGTGTTCGTATTAAATCATGGAAAAAAGGAGGACATGGTTTACAAACCTTTAGAGAAGTTTTACAAAATTCTTCCAATCCTGGATTTGTTGAAATTGGGCGTAGACTTGGTAAAGAACGTCTTTATCAGTATATTCAGGATTTTGGATTAACACAAAAAACAGGTGTCGATATGATGGGAGAATCCAGTGGAATTATGTTTGATTATGATAAGTTTAATGAAGTTGAACAGGCAACTGTGGCTTTTGGACAAGGCATTTCTGTGACACCAATCCAGCTTGTCAGAGCTGTTTGTGCTTGTGTGAATGGTGGAAAACTCTATCAGCCTTATATTGTCAATAAAATCTATAATTCCAAAACACATGAAGTTGTCAGTGAAAAACAACCCAAAATGTTAAAACAGGTCATTCGTGAAGATACGTCAGCTAAAGTCAGAGATGCTTTGGAAGGTGTTGTGACGGATGGAGGTGGAAAGAATGCTTATATAGATGGGTATCGTATTGGGGGAAAAACAGGAACCGCTCAACGTGCCATTAATGGAACATATGCTGGTAATGGCTATATTCTTTCTTTTTTAGGTGTTGCGCCCATTGATGATCCACAGATTGTGCTTTATTTAGCCATGGATAATCCTAAAAAATGTGTTCAATATGGTGGAACAACAGCAGCTCCTATTGCCAGAAAAATTTTCATGGATGTTTTACCAGCACTGGGAGTTCAAAAAGTGACACAACAACGAGAAAAAGCTTATGTCTGGACGGATACGAGAACTTTTGATGTACAAAATTATATTGGTAAGAAAAAATCAGAAGTGAAAAATGATCAATATGGTTTTGAATTTTTAGGTGAAGGTGACTATGTCATTGATCAATTGCCTCGTGTTGGAGAACAGATAGAAGAAGGTCAGAAAGTGAAAATTATGTTAGGTAATCAACAAGAGATCCGTTAATCAGTGAAAATGCATGTGATTATAGCTTACACTCTGGTCATAATATGATATAATAAAAAATTGATTGGAGGAATCATGATGCTTATACAGGAAAAAGAAATCAGACGTATTGTGCAAAATGAAAAGGAATATCGTTATGGTCGTTTTATGGATATGAAAGAATATTTAGAAAGAATGACGATCTCCTATGATGAAAATAATCACTGTTATAGAATCAATGCAAGAATTTCAATGTCAAATGATAAATTGATTGTATCTATGAAAATCTCACAGGATGGGGAGATTATTCAATCTCATTGTAGCTGTCCTTTAAAAGGACAATGTCGTCATATTGCAGGAATTTTGTTCTTTTTAAAGAAATTAGAAGTGACATCTTTCCCTTATTTTTATGAAAAAGATGATCATTGGAATAAGCAACAGCAACTCTTAAAAATAGAAAAACAACGACAAGAACGCATCCTGCATAAAAAACAGCAGGAATCATTAGATTTGATTCATTTATATAAAGATCAGTTATTAAGAGAATCTTTTGTTCCATTTATTTCACAACAATATCAGCTTAAAGTCTTTGTCCAACAAAAAAAGAATCAATTATGGGTTGCTTTTAAAGTTTTAACATCGACTCAAAGCTATATGATTAAAAATATTGATTCCTTTTTAAAAGCCATTGAACATCATGAACATTTACAATACAGCAAGAATTTTGAATTCATTCATAGTAGGGAAGCTTTTGATGAGGACTCTAGAGAAATCATTGATTTTATGAAAAAAAGCTTTTTAAAAAATCAGTTTATTCAACAGGGTGTTATCAAAGTATTAATGATACAGGATGATATAGATGAATTTTATAATATCATGAGTGCTTTGCCTTCTTCTTATTGTGATATTGCTTTTGATAAGAAGAATTATACGATTCCTTTAGATATTTCCTTAAAAGAAGACAGCTATGTTTTAGATTTAGCTGATTATAATGAATTTGAAGATGTGATGATATCCTCACAATATTTATACAGTTTTCATAATGATACTTTATATCGCTATATGTTCCATGCGCCTATTCAAGCCATCACATTTATCAAAAAATGGATGGAAACCAAAGGCGGTTTCTATATTCCTCAAAATGCTTTAATGGATTTTTATAAATATGTTTTATATGATTTAAGTGATGATATTGATTTAAAGACACATCTTTTTGATACCTATCATCAAGAAGATATGATTAATCTTTATGCAGATATGACGCGTGATGATCAGATTTGTGTTCAATTAGAATATATTTATGATGATCATATCTGTTATGGTTTTGATGAAGATAATACGCATAAATCAAAGAAAGCAGATTTAATAGAAGATTATTTGCGTCCTTATATTGAAGATATTGATGATCATATGATTTATCTTCAATATGATCATGATTTTACTTATCAGTTTTTAAAAGAAAGCTTGCCATATCTTTCGCATTATTGTCAGATTTTTGTCAGTGATGCCTTAAATAGTTTTTCTCAGGTTACACCAGTAGATATACAGGTGGGTGTACATCTGCGTCAAGGCTTATTGTCTATTGATATTCATAGTATTCATGTCCAAAAAGAAGAACTCATAGATTTATTAAAAGCATATAAGAAAAAAAGAAAATTCTATAAGTTAAAGAATGGTCAGATTCTTTCGTTAGAAAATCAGGAACTTCAGGATTTAGATCATCTGACACATTCTTTATCACTGAATATGAAAGATATTGTGGGAGGGGAGATTCAAATTCCAACTTATCGTCTGTTTGAAATTGATCAGATGATGAATCAGGAATCTTCTTTACATTATCAAAGAAGTGCTGAATTAAAGAAATGGACGGAAGACTTTAAACAAAGAGAATATGATTTTGATATTCCTCAACATTATCAAAGTATTTTAAGAGATTATCAGAAGCTTGGTTATCAGTGGTTAAGACTGATGGAACATTATGGTTTTGGTGGTATTCTGGCTGACGATATGGGGCTTGGAAAAACATTACAGATGATTACTTATTTTGATAGTTTAAAAGGACAAGGAACACACATGGTTATTGCCCCTGCAAGTCTGATTTTTAACTGGCAGGATGAATTTCAAAAATTCTCTCAAGATCTAAAGGTTTTATGTGTTTATGGTCATAAAGAAGCCAGAGAAAAGCTTTTGGAACATAAAGAAGATTATGATGTTGTAATCACATCTTATGATTATTTGAGAAGAGATATTGAATTGTATGAAACATATCAGTTCCATACAGTTGTGATTGATGAAGCTCAAAATATCAAGAATCCTAAAACACGAAATGCCATTTGTGTAAAGCGTTTAAAAGCTAAACAGCGCTTTGCCTTAACCGGAACACCAATTGAGAATTCATTAGCTGAATTATGGTCAATCTTTGACTTTTTAATGCCTTATTATCTCTATCATTATCATTACTTTTTAGAACAGTTTGAACGCCCTATTGTAAAAGAACATGATGAACAAAAACAGGAACGTCTTAAACAGATGATTACACCATTTGTTTTAAGAAGAAATAAAAAAGATGTCTTAACAGAATTACCTGAGAAAATTGAACAGACCATCTATATGCGTTTTAATGAAGAAGAAGAGAAACTTTATCTGGCTAATCTTGTCCAGGTTAATAAATCTTTACAGGAAAAACTTCAAGTTCAACAGTTAGGACGTATTGATATTCTAGCAATGTTGACACGTTTAAGACAATTATGCCAAGATTCACGTTTATTATATCAGGATATACAAGAGCCTTCTTCAAAGTTAAAAGGGTGTATGGAACTGATTCATTCTTTAAAAGATAATCATAAGAAAATATTATTATTCTCTTCATTTACTTCATTATTACATTTGATTGAAGAACAATGTCAAAAAGAACATATATCTTATTATCTTTTAGATGGTTCGACTTCAAAAGAAAAACGTAAACAAATGGTTGATGCTTTCCAAAATGATCAAACAACACTATTCCTTATTTCTTTAAAAGCAGGCGGATCAGGTTTGAATTTAACAAGCGCTCAAGCTGTCATTCATTATGATCCATGGTGGAATATGTCAGCAAAAAATCAGGCAACAGATCGTGCACATCGTATTGGTCAGTTAGAAAATGTTCAGGTATTCTCATTGATTATGAAAAATACAATTGAAGAAAAGATAATGGAATTACAAAAACAAAAGAAAAACTTAGCAGATACTTTTGTTGAAGGAAATGAAGGAACGATTAGTACCATGAGTTTAGATGATATGAAATCGTTATTTGAGATCTCGTCATGAGATCTTTTTTTGTGCAAAAAATGCCTGTTTTTGGGTAAAAAACATGTAGAAATATGTCGAATTTTGTAGAAAAATATACAATATTTAGGCAAATGTGCATTTTATTTATTACAGACATAGGTGTTCTATAAACTTCTCTTGTGTTTTGATATAAAAATGCATTTTATATATCTATATGGGGAGGGATGAAAACATGAAGATCATCTATGATGAAAATGAACAAATGAATCATCATGAATTAAAACTTGTTTATCATCCCAAAAACAAAAAATTAGCGCAGCTTTTATTAAAACAATTTACTGAAAATTTAGGTGAAGTTGAACTCTATGATGAATATCATAATAAATATTATGTCCCTCTTTTAGCTATATACTATTTTGAAATGGTAGACCAAAAGTTTTATGCCTATACTGAAAAAGATGTCTATCGCATCTATTGTGTGAAAATGGAACGCTTAAAACAGCGGGTACAGGATTACGGCTTTTATCAGATTAATGTGCGGACACTTGTGAATATCAGACATGTGAAAACTTATAAAATTCAAAGAGGGAGTCGGCGTAGAATTATTCTTGATAACGATGATATTTTAATTTCCAGTCGGCATTATAAGCCGGAGTTTGATCGTTTAGAACATGATCTTAAACATGGCGAAATTGAAATATAAAAAGAACGAAAGAAAAATCTTTCGTTCATGATGCATCACATATAAATAAGGATGTAAGAAGCCAGGTTCATTTAGGCTAAGTCACAATCTTATTTATATCTTCTATATATTGATGCGGTTGCTGATGAGAAAAATCCCTTTCTTTTTTATTTTATAAGTTCATTTTCATACATCAATATACAGGTGTTCTTTAAAGACAAATTTATTATAACGAATAAACAAATAAAAAACGAATTGAAAAGCATAAAAACGATGAAAAAAATAATAAATTTACAGATTCGTCAAAAAAAGAATGTAAAAAAAATTACAGTTTTATCAAACTGTAAGATTTCCTGTTATTATTTATCTAAATCTTTAATTCCATAAAATTCATTTTTCTTTTCCACATTTTCGCAAATATAATCTAATGACGCTTTATAAAAACGTGAGAAACGAATAAGTTTAGGAACAGAAGGTGTTCTTTGATCAGATTCATATTGAGAAACAATTGGTTTAGACATTTTTAATGCTTCCGCCACTTGCTTTTGTGATAATCCTGCTTCTTTTCTTAATGCTTTTAATCTTTGACCAATACTCATGTTTTCACCACCCTAGAGCTATTATACACCATGAAGATTTGCTTTAGGTAAATTCATCATAATTTCAACTCTTTTGTCATTCGACAATTCTCGACAAATTTCTACAAATTGGCATAAAAATGACCAAAAATGGGAGAAAAGTGGACTGATTTCTCATTGCAAATTGACTACAATAAAATTATCAAGATAATTAAAGAAGGGGAGAGGGAACGATGAACATTGCTGTATGTGATGATCAGCTGGATTATTTAAACTTGATTAAGAAAAAGCTTATTGAATGTTTTCATGAACCAGAAATGGAATTAAATGTTTATACTTTTTCTACAATTCAAGAGATGCTGTATAGTACAAAATTTCGTTGTTATGAATTTGCATTCATTGAAATGAAAGTCGAAAATGATCGTGGTATTGAAGCAGCTTATCGATTAAGAGAACTGAATCGTGCCTGTCAGGTTGTCTTTATTAGTGATCAATATTATCACATTCATGAAGCATTTGCGGTAAAGGCAAGGGAATATTTACTAAAACCCATTAATACAAAGCAATTTCAAAGTGTTTTTGATTATTTAATGGATTGGTATTTACATCAAAATGTCAAATTTGTCATACCCATTAGAGAATTAGGACGTAAACGTATTTTTGATGTTGATGAAATTAAGTATTTTGAAACTTATTATAATGATTTAGAAATTGTAACGGTGGATGATCAGCGTTTCATGACACATGTTAAAAATCGTTATAAGTTACGTCCAGTATTAAAGTCACGATGGTTTATGCAAGTGAATCAAAGTGTTTTAGTGAATATGAAATGTATTGATTTTTTAACAGATCGTAATGTTATTTTAAAATCAAGGGAAGTCTTTCCGACAAGTCGTAAAACATTGATACAAAATCATCTTTTATTTGAAAAATTTTTAAAGGAAAAAGAAGAAAAGGAAAAATTAAGAAATGGGGAGAAATAAGTTGAGAATTGCGGTGATAGATGATGAAACATTTTACATTCAAGATGTTTATTCAAAAATAGAAAATTTTAAACAGTCATTTCATGATATAGATATTGAGGTTGATACATTTACTCAAGGAAAGGAATTTTTAGATAGTTTTGAGGAACATCCATATGATTTGATTTATTTAGATATTGAATTAAATGATATCAATGGTGTTCATTTAGCTCATATGATTCATGAGAAAAAAGCTTCAACGATGATTATTTTTATGACAAGTCATATGAGTTATATACATCAGTCTTATGTTGTTAATGCTTTTCAATATCTGACAAAACCATTAAAAGATCCACTTTTTACATATGAATTGAAAAGAGCTATCAAACATTATCAATATATGCAAAAAGCTTTTGTATTTCCAACTTCACAAGGACGTATTATTTTTAATCTATCAGAAATTATATACTTAGAAACAGCTTATAAAAATTATAAGATTCATACAACACGTGGTGTTTATTATGGTTCTTTAAAAGCTGTCAATAGTATTAGAAAAGCCTTATTAGATTATACGTTTGTTAAAATTCAAAGAAGTTTTATTGTGAATATGGAACATATTGTCAAAGTTGATAACATATTATTATATATGTCAGATGAAAGCATGCTGATGGTTTCAAAGAAACGCTATAAAGAGTTTAAAAGAAGATTCTATCAATTTCTAGCTGATAAAAAATAAGACCATTTTTGAGTCTTATTTTTTATTTTTGTAAGACAACTCTTAAAATAACTTGATCATGCTCCACTTCATATTTGGCTTCACCATGATAACGTTCTGCCATTTCTTTAATACTGCTAACACCAAATCCATGAGCAATTTTATCTTTTTTACTTGTTTTATGAAAAGATGGATGACTTCCTTCTGGAATAGAATTTTCAATATAAAGAATCACATGTGTCTGTTTACTTTGAAGCTTTAATGAAATATGTTTTTCACCATCTATGTTCTCACATGCTTCTTTAGCATTATCTAATGCTAAACTGATAATTAAAGCTAAATCACCAGGAACAATACTTCCTAAATGCAATATTTTAGAAATATCTTCATCATATTGAATACCCTTTTCTTTAATACTTTGAATATGAGCATTCAATGCACCATCAATCGCTGCAATACCAGTATGTGTTAATGCCTGATATGCTTCAACATGTGTTTTTAAGTTCTGTTCAATATAATCCTTTGCTTCTTCATATTCTTCTTTTTCCAAATGCGATTGTAAAATAATTAAGATGCTATTGAGATTATGATTAATCTTTCTAATCTCTTTTTGTTGTTGTTCTCTTTGTTGGTTAAATTCTTTTTCTTTCTCCAAGTTCTGTATAATAGATTTTTGTAAATGCTTATCTTTTTCATATTTCGTTTGCATTCTATCAAAACATATCAATGCAATAATACTGATCACAACAGTGAAGATATAAGTACGACCTATACCCATTATACGAAATAAGGCAGGATTATCTATAATAAATGTTAAACAAAAATGAATAAATATTAATATACTGAATATTTTAAATCTTTTTAAATTAAGATTAAAATGATTTTTAAAAGTAAAAATAAAGATTATATAAGATATATAATTGGTGATACAGCGTACCAAAACTAAATATGGTGTTAAAAAATAGAAAAATTCAAATGTGATTGGTGTATTGAATATCCATGAGCAAAATAAATTAGAGAAACAATAAGCAGTAATTTTAATAATTAAAAATATACTAAAATTTTTTAGAAAAATTATTAAAGAATTTTTATGCTGTTTGAATATAATTGATATTATTAAAAATGTAATAAAATATATACAAAAATTTAATAAGAAACTTGTAGAAAGTAATAATAATATGGATGTAAATATATAAATTAATGATAATTTTTTTACTTGTTTACTATATAGGTTTGAAAATGATATTTTAATATAAAAATCTAATAATAATATATCTAAAATAGCAATAAAGGCTTTACATAATAGGTTAAATACAATTGTCATAAATTACATCTCCTTATCTATAAAATTAAAATATTTTTCTTTGAATTCTTTACGAATTCGTTTGGTTAATGGAAGAATGTCATCATTAGTCATTGTGATGTAGTCAAAACAAAATGATTTGACATGTTTAAAATTAATGATGATACTTCGGTTGAGTTGGAAAAAGTGAAAATCTAATAATTGTTGTTTTGTTTTCATTATGGTTTTTAAGTTACCAAAATAATGTTTATTCATTGTTTTTAATTTATATTTACCATAACTTGTTTCTAAATAGAGAATTTGATCAGTTTTAATATAAACTTTTCCTTCGGTTGTTGAAAATAATACTGTACGATTTAAACGCTTATAAACCTGAGTTGCATGATGAAGTTCTCTTTGGAATAATTTCTGATCAATAGGCTTATCAATAAATAAGTCTGCACCAATCCACATGGACTCTGGTAAATAATAGTGATAGGCTGTAATGAAAATGAAGATACAATTTGCTTTGATATCTTTAATCATTTTAGCTAATTCAATACCATTTTGACAGTCATCAAGCTCAATGTCTAGAAAAACAAGATCATAAGGTTCGATTCTAAATGCATTAATTAATTCATTACCATTTGTATATCCATCTATGATGGTGGGCTTAGTGTCATGAAACTCATAGTTTTTAATCCTTTCCATAATATTTTGTACATAAAATAATTCGTCGTCACATACTGCGATACGCATAGTTTCTACCTCCTTTTTGACAACTATCTACATTATATGACAAAGATTTTTATATCAGAAAAAATACCCAAAGTGTGCATTTTTATAGTTAAAATATGCACAAATTTTATATATAGAATAACTTTTTTGAGTATTTTGGTAGACTATTGTCGAAAGGAGGTGAGGGTTATGTCAATTCAAAAAAAGGTTATGGCGTTGGGTTTAAGTTTTCTTGTTTTAGGAGGAACAATGACTTCAGCTTTAGCTTATGTGTATGAACAAGGAACAAGATATCAAACGGTGACACACAAAAATATTCCTGCATGGGGTCATGCACATTTTGATACAACTTATGGAAGTAAAAAAACCATGACAAGTCAAATTGGTACATTTAAAAAGACATATGGAGATGCGGCATTAGGAAATTTTGCTGAATTAATAACATCTTCAAAAGTAATGGTATCTAAATCGGAAGGAATTCCATTAAATAGAGATGTACTTGTGAGTGAACATGGATGTAAAAAAGGAACAGTTTATTTTACTGGAGTAAGATCACATGGTTTAGAACCAAGTAATACTTGTGATGTGACATTAAAATTTAGTGCGGATGACCTATTGTAAACGAAAAAAAGGACCTAGTTGATTAATTTCGACTAGGCTTTTTTTGTTATGATGACTTCTTTGATACGACGATCTTGAATCTTGGTGATCTGGAAAGTTATGTTATCTATGTGAATTGTTTTCGTTGTACCATCTTTTGGGATAGAACGAAGATGACTGTATATGTAACCACCAATGGTATTGTAATCTTCGTCTTCTGGAAATTGGATACCCGTTGCTTCAACAAGATCTTCAATATTTGTATTTCCATTGACACGCCATTGTGTTTCATTGATTTTTTGAATATCTGGTCGTTCACGTGAGTCATGTTCATCATAGATATTTCCAAAGATTTCTTCAACTAAATCTTCTAATGTAATGATTCCACTGATACCTCCAAATTCGTCAATAGCGATAGCAAAATGAATATTTTTATTTTGCATATCTGCAAATAAATCATCAGCTCTCATGGAATCTGGAATAAAGTATGGTTTTGTAAGAATCTTTTCAAATGGTTTCTTTTTTGTTTGGAGATTCAACAAATAATCTCTGACATGTAAAACACCGATAATGTTGTTTTCATCGTTTTGATAAACAGGATAACGTGATAATCCAGTATTTTGAATGATTTTAATAATCTCTTCTTGAGAGGCATCTGCTGAAATATAAACAATATCAACGGAAGGTGTCATAATTTCAGAAATATCTGTATCATTAAAATCAAAAATATTTTGTAGCCATTCACTTTCATCTTCATCTAAAACGCCACGTTTTTCACCGAGTTCGATCATTGTCAAGATTTCTTCTTCGGTGATGCTATCTTCTTCAGCTTCTGTTTTTAAGTGTAATAGTTTTAAAACGGCATTGGTTGAAAAAGATAAGAATTTGACAACGGGGTTCATAATTTTTGCAATCATTAAAACTGTGCCACATGAGATTTTAGATACTTCATATGGTTTTTGCATGGCAATTCTTTTAGGAACCAATTCACCTAGAATTAAAGTAAAATAAGATAAAATAATTGTAATAACAATGACTGATAGTGTATCAAGGACATTTAATGGGATACTTGTGATTCCTAAATCCTGTGATACCCATTGAACAAGGTATTCTGAAAAGTTATCAGCCGCAAAGGCACTTCCTAAAAATCCAGCTAACGTAATTCCAATTTGAATTGTTGATAAGAATCCAGAAGGTTCTTGTAGAAGAATTAATAAGCGTTTAGCTGTTTTTTCTCCATCTTCGGCTTTTTTTTCTAATTGTGTCTTATTTAATGATAAAACTGCAATTTCTGTTGCCGCAAAGAATGCATTCAATAAAATTAAAATAATCTGCAATAATAATTGCGAGGGTATAGAGTCCATAACTTCACTCTCCTTTTATTTTTTGGCTCTATATGTTTGTGATACAAAAAAAGACAACTACCACAACACTGCAATAAAAGTCTCGTTATTTCATATATAAAACCGGCTAATAAACTTAGCGTGATGTCGATTATATAACATCATGAAATGATGCTAACTACTCCCTTTTATGTGTTCTATTTTATCATATTGCACGTAACTGTCAATATTGTTATGATAAGAGTATGTAAAAAAGAGGTGAAGCATATATGAAACTTGAATTACTGGAATACGCTCATGAACATTTGCCTAGAGGCTTTACGCCTTATTATATTTATGCCATTATGGTTGATTCAATAGAAGTAGGGCGTTTAACTTTTAGAGAAGGAACCATACAACAGCACTATTTTGATGGTCATATTGGTTATCATATTGATGAAGCTTATCGTGGTCATCATTATGCTTATCAGGCTTGTTTGCTTTTACAAAAACAATTACAGTTTCATCAGGTGATTTTAACTTGTGATCCTCATAATCAGGCTTCTTTATGTACTATTCAAAAATTAGGCGCAAGATATATAGAAACAAAGGTTATTCCTGCAAAACAGCGTCGTTTTTTTGCGAGTGATGAAAAGGAAAAAATGGTTTTTATTTGGGAAATATAAAGTGTTTGTTTTATAATAATGGAAAAGGAGGCATAACATGAAGTTTGTACATATTGGGGATTTACATTTAGGGAAAGTCATACATCAATATTCTTTATTAGATATTCAACGTGAATTGTTATTTGAATTATTAACATATATGGATGAGCAGGATATCCGTTTATTAGTCATTGCAGGTGATGTTTATGATCGTTTGATACCAAGTCAGGAGGCAGTGAATTTATTAGATGATTTTTTAAGTCAGGCTTTATTGACTTATCATATTCAGGTTTTAATGATTAGTGGTAATCATGATAGTAGGGATCGTTTACATTTTGCAAGTTCTATTTTATCGGAAAATGGTTTACATATTGAAACATATTTAAAAGAGAATATGGCTTTTGTAGAGTATGGAAAGACAAGGTTTTATTTATTGCCTTTTGTCAAGCCATCACAGGTGAAAATGTTATATCCTGATCAGGACATACATGATTATCAAAGTGCATTATCTTTTTATCTTTCCAAGCAAAGTCTTGATTATGATTATCAAAATATACTGGTCACACATCAATTTGTTGGACATTCTAGTGTCACAAGTGAATCAGAAGTTCCATTAAGTGTAGGAGGCAGTGAAATCATTGATGCTTCTTTATTTGATGATTTTGATTATGTCGCTTTAGGACATCTTCATGCACCTCAAAAGGTGAAACGTGAAACGATGCGTTATAGTGGGTCTTTGATGTGTTATTCTTTTGATGAAGTGAATCAAAAAAAATTGATTGTGATTGTGGATACAGATGATTTGTCTATCACAACCCATGAATTACATCCAGGTCAGACCTTAAAAAAATATCAAGGTACATTTGCACAGTTTATGCAAAATGATTTTATTGAGAAAAAAGATGATTTTTTAGCTTTTGAATTATTAGATGAAACCATTGTTCCTCATGCGATTGAACAACTTCGCGTTTTATATCCTCATCTTTTACAGATCACTTATCAATATTTAATGAAACATAATCAGACAAGTTCATTTCAACCGATACAATCTATTCAACAGATGGATACTTTGTCATTATTTGAACAATTTTATCAAGATGTCAAAAGTCAAAAATTAAATGATTTACAAAAAGATGTTGTCAAAACATTATTGGAAAAGGCAGGTGAAGAGAGTGAGAATTATTAAATTAACAATGAATGCTTTTATGACTTATAAGGATTTCACTGTTGTTGATTTTGAAAATATGTTAGATCATGGCTTATATTTAATTAGTGGACCAACAGGTTCAGGAAAAACAACTCTCTTTGATGCGATTACGTTTGCTTTGTATGGAGAAGCCAGTGGTTCACATCGACATGTTTCTTATTTTCGCAGTGACTTTGCGGATGCAGAAGATGAAACATATGTAGAATTGACTTTTGAATTACATCAACATATCTATACGATCAAGCGTTCACCGACTTATTATCGTGAAGGCTATAAAACACCTAAAAATGCCAATGCTTATTTAGATGATGGAGAAAACATGATTGAAGGAGTTAAAGAAGTCAATGCCAAAATCAAGGAATTATTAGGTGTTGATGTTCATCAGTTTAAACAGATTGTCATGATTGCACAAGGTGAGTTTACGGAACTGATTTATGCCAGCAGTGAAGAAAGAGAACGTGTTTTACGTCATGTTTTTCATAGTGAATCACTGGTTGTTTTTGAAAATCTATTGAAAGAACAGGTAAAAACTTACAAAGATCAGTTTTTATTATCATCACAAGCTTTATCATCACGTTTTTCCATGTTGCAGCTAGATTCTGCATTTATGGACATGCATCAACAGGAATTCCATCCTTCCTATATTCAGGAAGCCACTTTGAAAAATGAAAAGCTTCATGATCAGTTACAACACTATCAGGCATCTTATCAAAATGCGAAGACAAGCTATGATCAGTTTGCGAATCTTTATTATCAAAAACAACAACAAAATCTTCAGTTATCAGAATTACAGCAAATCACACAACAATATCAGACTTTACAAAACCAAGAAAAGATGATGGCTTCATTGAAACATGATTTAGATCAAGTAGCAGCCATCAAAGATCATCAATCTTTATTAGACCAGTATCAGCAAATCAAACTGTCATATCAACAGGCCATGAATCAAAAACAAAAAGTTCATAAACAGTTAGAAACTTCTCAAAAACAGTTTGAACAGCTTGAAAGAGAATATCAACAATTAGAAAAAGAGAAACAAAAAAAAGATCAGCTTTTATTAGATATTGATAATACCAAACAATCTTTAGAAAAATATCAACAATATCACCAGCTTCTTCAACAATATCAAAACCAATACAAACAATATCAATCTATGCAAAACGATTATCAAAATTTACAGTCACGCTATGAAAAGCTAGACAATCGTATTCAACGTGATCAGGAAAATGTCAATCGTTTACCGCGCTTAGAATTGGAATTAGAACAAAATGAGAAAAATGTCAAAGATATTAATAAAAAAAGAGTCATGATTCATGAACTCAGTCAGTTTTATGATGAATGGAAATCTTTAGAAGATCATCACTATGATTTGTCAGTGAATTATCAAAAGAAGCATCAAAAATATGAAGATATATTAGTCAAATATCGCCATGAAGATGAACTCTTCCGTCGTCAACAGGCTGGTATTTTAGCATCTCATTTAAAAGAAAATGAACCTTGTCCAGTCTGTGGTTCAACGCATCATCCTCATTTGGCTCAACTGGAAACATCGGTTTTATCTTCTCATGAATTAGAGAATTTATCTCAACAGGTAGAAGTGCTTAATCAACAACAACAGGAAGCATATCAGGAAGTTTTCCAACAAAATGAACTTGTTCAACAAATGAAAACACGTATTGAGATGTTAAAAAAACAGCTGGATATTCAAGAAGAATTATCAAAAGAAGTTTTTATTCGTTTATTATCTGATATTGTACAGGTTATTGATGAACAGGAAAAAACATATCAGAAAAAATATAATGATGTGATTTATTTAAAGAAGATTCAAAAAAATCTGAAACAGGATCATCTTTTACTTCAACAACAGAATCAATATCTACAGGATATGAAAAATCAGATCATTGATAAAGAAAAACAGTTATCTTTATTACATCAACAATATACACAGCTTCAAGAAGAATATCATTTGTCTAATGAACAAGATATCTCTGTTTTATTGAAACAGCAACAAATACAATTTCATCGTCTTGATCAGCATATTCATGATATTGAAAATCAATATCATCAATGCCAAAAAGATATTTCTGTTTATACGCATCAGCTTGAAACATTCTCTAGTCAAATAGATGATTTAGAATCAAAACAGGAAGCATATACACAGCGTTATCAGGCATTTATTGATCAATACTTTGATAGTGAAGAACAGTTTTTAGATTATCAAAAGCGTCAACAGTCTATTTTCAATCAGGAAAAAACTTATCAAAATTATATCATTCAAAAAGAAGCGTTAGGGAAACAAAAACAGCTTTTAGAAGAGAAAACCAAAGATTATCACATGACTGATTTGTCTTTAGAAAAACAACAGTTAGATGCATTGGCACAAAAACGTGATGAAACTTATACACAATATCATGAGACTTTACATGTTTATAAGCAAAATCAGGAAACATTAGATCAGTTAGATAAAGATTATCATAAAAATCAGAATATTTTTGAAAAGTATACACTTTATCAGGATTTATATGATTATACATCAGGAAAGAATCCTTTACGTATGTCTTTTGAAAGATATGTTTTATCAGCTTATTTTGAACAGATTCTCGAATTTGCGAATATTGAGCTATTAAAAATGACACAAGGACGATTTGCCTTGTATCGTAAAAAAGATGTCAAAGGTGTTAAACAACAAGGATTGGATTTAAGTGTTCTGGATTATGAAACGGGAATGATGCGAGATATTCAGTCTTTATCAGGTGGAGAATCTTTTAAAGCGGCTTTATCACTGGCTTTAGGTCTATCGTCTATGATTCAAAATTATGCTGGAGGCATTGAATTAAATACGCTATTTATTGATGAAGGTTTTGGGACTTTAGATCATGAATCTATTGATCAGGCTTTATCAGTTTTAATGGATTTAAAGAATGATCATAAGACAATTGGTATTATTTCTCATGTTGATGAATTGAAAGAAAGAATTGATACTCAGATTATTGTGGAAAAAGGACAACAGGGTAGTTCATTACATATTGAAAGGGGATAAGCCAAATGAAACTGATTTATAAATATCATCGCATGACAGCCAAGGTTTCAGGTTTTGGAATCACTGAATATCGTTTTGAAAAGTTGCATGAGATCATTGATAGCTATGCAAGTGAAGGATGGCGTTATGCAGGGTGGACTCCAGTTTTGCAAAGAGGCAATGGTTACATAGAAGAAATAGATTTGGTTTTTGAAAAAGAAAAAGTCGAGTCCTAATTGCTTTTTAGTTAAATTCTTGTATAATAGTAAGGTAAATATTAGAGAAGGGGTATAGAAAAAATGGCAAATAAAGTAAAAAATGATGCGATTACATCAAGAGATGAAGACTTTGCGAAATGGTATACAGATGTTTGTCGTAAAGCCGAATTAATGGATTATTCAAGTGTCAAAGGGTTTATTATCTATCGCCCATATGGTTATGCGTTATGGGAAATGATTCAAGCCTATATGGACAAAAAATTTAAAGAAACGGGACATGAAAATGTTTATATGCCGATGTTAATCCCTGAATCATTATTAAAAAAAGAAGCTGATCATGTTGAAGGATTTGCGCCTGAATGTGCAGTTGTCACACGTGGTGGATTAGATGAATTGGAAGAACATTTATTGATTCGTCCTACATCTGAAACATTATTTTGTGAACATTATGCAAAGATTGTCAATTCTTATCGTGATTTACCAAAATTATATAATCAATGGTGCTCTGTTGTGCGTTGGGAGAAAACAACAAGACCATTTTTAAGAGGTTCAGAATTTTTATGGCAGGAAGGACATACGATTCATGCAACAGCAAAAGAAGCGAAAGAAGAAACAATGCGTATGTTGGATATCTATGAAACAACTGCCAGAGAATTATTGGCTATTCCAATGGTAACAGGTAGAAAAACAGAAAGAGAAAAATTTGCAGGAGCAGAAGAAACATATACAATTGAAGCTTTAATGCATGATGGAAAAGCATTGCAGTCTGGAACATCACATTATTTTGGTGA
This sequence comes from Massilimicrobiota sp. SW1139, assembly GCF_012027715.1. Lineage (NCBI taxonomy): Bacteria > Bacillati > Bacillota > Erysipelotrichia > Erysipelotrichales > Erysipelotrichaceae > Massiliimicrobium > Massilimicrobiota sp. SW1139. The sequence continues at coordinate 68,967 of NZ_SJOR01000004.1, forward strand.
TGGTTTTGCGAAAGCTTTTGATATGAAATTCTTAGACAAAGATAATCAGCTTAAATATGTTTATCAGACTTCATGGGGTGTTTCAACACGTTTACTTGGAGCGATTATTATGGTTCATGGTGATGATAATGGGTTAGTCTTACCTCCAAGAGTCGCACCAACACAAGTGATGATTATTCCAATTCAACAACAAAAAGAAGGAATTTTAGATAAAGCTTATGAACTTCAGGCTCAATTACAGGCTAAAGGTATCCGTGTGAAAGTGGATGCGAGTGACAAATCACCAGGATGGAAGTTCTCAGAAGCTGAAATGCGTGGTATTCCATTACGTTTAGAAGTGGGTCCAAGAGATTTACAGAATGGTCAATGTGTTGTCGCTAAACGTGTGAATGGTGAAAAATTAACTTTAGCTCTTGATGAGACATTACCAGACAAATTAGCTCATTTATTAGATGAAGTTCATGAAGAAATGTATCAGAAAGCTTTAAAATTTAGAGATGAACATATCACTGATGTCACAACTTATGAAGAATTTAAAGACGTTTTAAATAACAAAGGTGGTTACGTTAAAATGCCTTGGTGTGGTGATGAAGCATGTGAAGTGAAGATCAAAGAAGACACAGCTGCAACATCACGTTGTATTGATACAGATGCCCACGCTGATGGGGTTTGTCCAATTTGTGGTAAGAAAGCAAAACATATTGTTTATTTTGCAAGAGCATATTAAAACTATGGAAAAAAGAAATGAACCTCATGATTTGAATTTCTAAATCATGAAGTTCACTTCTAATCACCATAGTTTTTTTATTCCTTGATTTTGACTTTTAATAAATGGATGAGAGCTGGAGCCTGATTATAGGCAATGATAGCCCCAGCAATATCTTGAGAAGATGTCATGATGCCTTCAATCTGACATGAAGAAAAATCAATATGAGAAAGTGAGGCGTGGAGAAATTCACATTCTCGTAAATCGCATTCATCAAAGCTTGTTTTTGTCATTTTGACTTCTACAAAACTGGCATTTTGTAGACAACAATGTTGAAACTGCACTGTTTTATTATGCATGAATGCAAAATTCGCAAATGAGCATAGACATTCTTGAAAAGTGACCTGATCAAAAATGGATTCAGAAAAATCAGTACCCATCAATTTACAGTTTTCAAAACGGACATGTCTAAAAAGTGTATGGTTCAATTTGATATTGGATAAATCACAATGAATAAAAGTGACATTGACAAAATAACTGTTTTCAAAAGAAACATCTTGAAAATCAATATGTTCAAACTGACAATGTTGAAAGTCTTTATGTTTGAAATGACTATCAAAAATAGCTTCATCCTGATAATGTTGATCTATGATTGTATCTTGTGTTAAATCTGTTTTGAAACAATGCTTATCCATAATGAACTCCTTTTCTGATATTTTTCATTATCATAACATAGAATGATGGAAAATGAAATCATACAGAGTTGTTCCTTTTCAAGATACATTTCTTCTTTTTTAGATGTGTTTGTGATAAAATAGGATAAAAATGGGGTGTAAATATGCAAAAGAAGATTGCTTTAATTAATGATATGACAGGATTTGGAAGATGTGCGATTGCGGCTATGGCACCTATTGTATCCGCTATGAAGATACAAGCTGTTCCTATTCCTACCGCTATTTTATCAACCCATACCCAATTTCCCGTTTATTATTTTGATGATTATACATCAAGGATGAAAGATTATATCCAGACTTATAAAGATCTGCATTTAGAATTTGATGCCATTGCGACAGGTTTTTTAGGTTCTGAAGAACAGGTTGATATTGTGATTGATTTTATTCAGACTTTTAAAAGAAAAGAAACGTTTATTCTTGTGGATCCTGTGATGGGAGATCATGGAAAATTGTATAAGACATATACACCTGCCATGTGTCAGAAGATGAAAGAACTGGTTCAATATGCGGATTTAATGACACCGAATTTAACTGAACTTGTCACTTTAGTTGATCGCCCTTACCCTGAGTCTTTGCCTTCATTTGATGAACTCAAAGAGATGTGTGAACAGTTATCAAGACAAGGACCATCTCATATTGTTGTGACAGGTATACCGTTTAATGATAAACAGATTTTAAATTTTATTTATAATAAACATGAAGATTATCAGATTGTAATGGTGGATCGCATTGGTAAAGATCGTTGTGGAACAGGAGATGTTATTGCGGCTGTTATAGCAGGAAGCTATTTGAATGGATTGAGTTTTTATGAAAGTGTCAAAAAAGCAACAGCCTTTGCTTCAAAATGTATTCGCTTTTGTGAACAAACACATGTCCCTCATCATTATGGTTTGAGCTTTGAAGAATATTTATATGAGTTAGGAGAAGATTTATGATTTTATATACAATACACGGCAATGGTTATCAGGATATCAGTGAATTAGCTTCATTAGAAGATGTCACAGTTTATGTTAATTTAACCAATCGTTGTCCTTGTGCCTGTACATTTTGTTTAAGACAGACAAAGGAAATGGAAGAAGGACATAGTTTATGGCTTAAAGAGGAACCGACTGTTGAAGATGTAATTAAAGAGTTTCAAAAATATGATTTAGATGATTTCCATGAAGTTGTTTTCTGTGGTTTTGGTGAACCCTTAGAAAGAGTGGAAGATGTGATACAGATTGCAGGGATTTTAAAGCATTTTCGAAGAGATTTACCTATTCGTGTCAATACCAATGGTTTAGCTTGTTTGATTCATCAAAGAGATGTAACACCTGAATTCAAGGGAAGAATTGATACAGTTTCAATTAGTTTAAATGCTCCTGATGCTAAGGAGTATGATGCATTAACACGCAGTCGTTTTGGGATAGAGTCTTTTCAGGCTATGCTTGATTTTGCAAAGTCTTGCCTAGAGTATGTTCCATTTGTTGTGATGAGTGTTGTAGATATTATTGGTGAAGAGAAAATAAAGAAATGTCAGGCAATTTGTGATGATTTAGGCGTGACTTTACGTGTCCGTCCTTTTGAAGAATAGGAGAGTGAAAATATGCTATATATGACAAGAGAAGAACGTCAGATTCAATTAGAGAAAATGGTTAATACAAGAGATTTAGGTGGTTATGAAACACAGGGTGGAATGTATAGTCGTGCTCATAAGTATATCAGAGCAGCTGCACCTACTTATGCAACTTCAAAAGACATTCAGACTTTAAAGGATTATGGTGTTAAAGTTGTGATTGATTTAAGAAGTGATTTTGAAAAAGAGTGTCAGCCTAATCCATTTCAAAACGAAAAAGATATTGATTATTATGAAGTGAATTTATTTGATTCTACTAAAGCTACTATTGTTCCTGAAGAAGTGAAAACTTATAAAGACTTAGGTGGTGTCTATATTTATATGTTAGAAGGGATGAAACATAAATTTAAAGAATTGTTTGATATCTTTGTGAAATATCCTTATGAAGGCATTATGTTTCATTGTTCTGCTGGTAAAGATCGTACAGGTGTCACTGCAGCTTTATTGTTGGATCTGATTGGATGTCATGAATATGATATTGTGAAAGATTATAGTGAATCTTATGAAAATAATATAGATATTAATGCATCTTTGGCACAAATGATGGATAATGAAGAAGCGAAACAATATTTAAGATCTTCACCTCGATATATGATGGAATTATTGGATTATTTAAGAGAACATTATGGTAGTGCTAAAGAGTATTTATTGGAAATTGGGTTAAAAAATGAAGAAATTGAACAATTAATTGAGAATTTTACAATTTAAAAAAGAAAAATGCCCTCTAAAATGCGTATATAAGTATTAGGAGGGATTTTTTATGGAAAAACATTTAACTTTAAAACAGAAGGATCATGTCGCAAGGAAAATTTATAAAACTTATCAAAGAGCCCAGTTAGATATCCTGTATTTGAATCAGCATTATAATTATTATCCACAGGTTGATATGTTTAAAGTGAAAGACACATCATCTTCATATCATAATGGTGATGAGAAAATGATTAAGCAATTAGAGCGTAAGCAGAAATTAGAAAGTTTTGTTGGGATTATTCATCAGATACATAATCATTTATCAAAAGACACTTATGAATTTATTGAACATGAGTATATTAATTATTATCAGGCTTCATGGTGGATGAGCTTTTATTCACGTGCCAGTTATTATCGTATGAAACATAGGGCTTTGGATGAATTTATAGAGTGTATTCAGATATTTTGGAGTGAAGAGGAAATTTTATCTTTGCTGGATTCATAGTTTGAAAAAGAGTAGAAAAATAGTCCTTTATCTTATACAATGGATAGGGGGGTGATTTTATGTTTGATGATTTGATGCTGATTTTATCTTTTTTTGCTGGTGTATTAGGAACTTTTATAGGTGGAACACAAACTTTTATTTGTACTGGTTTTATAGGTATTGTTGTAGCTGTTGTGCAGGCGTGTGGTGGGAATATTTCTTTTTTAGAGCCTTATGTTTTAAATGGTTTGTTTTTACCATGTATTATTTTTAATGGTTCTGTTGTTGCGACAGCTTTAGCAGCGTACTATAGTGATAAAATACGTGGGTTTGAAACAGGACGTTCATTGGGCTTTATTCAAGATATTAGAATTTTACTGTTTGGAGGATTGGGTGGAGTTGCAGGTTATCTGATTTATGCAATTGCCATATATTATGATTTTCCTATTGATCAGGGAGCTTTATCGGTTGTCACAATTGGAGTGCTGACACGTTTGTTTTTAAATCGAGAACAGTTTATAAATAAGTCGTCTTTACATTTTTTAAAAACACGTTCTTTGAATTATTGGGGTTATCAGGTTTTGTTTGCCTTAGCTATTTCATTTTGTATGGGAATAGTTGTCAAATATACAGGATTATATACAATTGGTTTTTCTATTAGTGCTTTTTCTTTGATTTTTGCGTTGGTTGATGATGGTTTTCCTGCAACACATCATATTACATTGATTGCTGGGTATGCATATTGGCAAACACAAAATATGGGATTATGTTTAATCTTTGGTTTATTAGCACATCTTATAGGATTATTGTTTAGTTATGTATTTAACCTGGATTGTGGAACACATGTTGATCCACCTGCGATTGCTATTGGTTCATTGAGTTTTGTGATTTTTACTTTGTTTTAGGAGGGTATTTTTATGAATGTAGAAATTATAAATGTTGGGACAGAACTGTTATTAGGAGAAATTGTAAATACGAATGCCACACTTTTGGAAAAAATGTGTAAAGATTTAGGGTTTAATGTGTATTATCAAAGTGTTGTGGGTGATAATCCTCAAAGATTATATGATTGTTTAAAGATTGCTTTTGAACGTGGGGCTGACTGTGTCATCACAACAGGAGGACTCGGACCTACGACAGACGATTTGACTAAAGAACTGTCAGCTAAGTATTTAGGCTTGGACATGGTTTATGATGAAGAAGAAGCACGAAAAGTAGATATCAAATGTCGCTATTGTACAGGTGTTGACCAGGTTCCTGACAATAATTTTAAGCAAGCTTATTATCCTCGAGACGCTTATATTTTAGAAAATGATATGGGAACAGCTAATGGCTGTGCCATGTCTGATGGACAACGTATGATCATTAATTTACCTGGTCCACCTAAAGAACTGCAATATGTTGTTGAACACTCTTTGATTCCTTATCTTACCAAATGGAAACAAGATACGATTTATACTTATGAATATTTAACAATGTTTATTGGTGAAAGTAAGATTGATGAAATGTTGAGAGATTTGATTGAAGGTCAAAAAGATGTTTCTATAGCCTTATATGCTGGAGAAGAAACAGTACGTATTCGTTTGGCTGTTAAAGCATCTTCTCAAGAGGTGGCTGATGCTTTGATGAAAGATGTGAAGATGGAAATAGAACACCGTATGGCTGAATATATCATTCAAGAAAAGGATTTAAAAGCAGCTGTACTCAAAAAACAGCCCAAAATTTCTTTGACATATCATGGTGACTTTCGTTTTCATGATGAATGGTTGAAACCATTGATGCATGAGTCTGCTAATATTCATATCATGGTTGACACAAGACAGGAATCTCTTGGAGAAGTTGTTTGTGTATCTATAAATGATGATTATTTTGAAATTCCAACATTTGTGAAAGCTGAATATTCTTATGCGAAAGTAGAGGCTAGATTTATAGCAAAACTCTACCAATATATAGTGAGACATAATCAGTAAAAATATGGTACTTTTGAAAACTATTCCTATGTTTGTATAGTGAAAGTGTTTACATTTTAATAAAATTGAAAAAATATTGATAAAATCAACATAATTTTAAATTTTTAGTTGCATGAAAACAAACTTTATATATAATAGGAGTTGTCCAAAGGGACAATGTGTATATCATATCATAATATTCCTCGATATACATGGAAAGCAAAGTATTCATATAATTTACTCAAAATGATCCCTGTTAGAGGCAGCAGTCTAACAGCCAAATAGTGAACAGCAGCGCTATGGATCAATATAAGAAAAGAGCGATATTTCAGGGTGTATCGCTCTTTTCTTATGTCATTCATTTTGAAAAACTGGTAAAAGTTCAATGAATTTGGATGTGGCTGGAGTTAATGTCTTGCGTGAAAGATAAGCATATCCAATGCTGCGTTTAGGTAAAGCGTGCGTGAGATTCACTTCATAAATCTGATGATTATCCAGTTCATGTTGTGAGAATTCTTTAATCACACAAGCTTTTCCTAAATGATTTTTAGCAGCTTCTAAAAGAAGATTATGAGAACCCAGTTCAATGCTAGGGTTTAATAAGAAGCCTTGCATAGCAAAATAGTCATCAACAAACTGTCTGGAATTTGAATTTTTCTCTAACATGATGAGAGGTTCATTCACAAGCTCTTCCATTGTATATGAATGAGAGTCTTGATGTGAACTGACAAAAATATCATGAATTTGTAGACATTCACGAATGGTAATGGCTTCATCATAAAGAGGCATATTAATAAATCCCAAATCAATATCTCCTGTTTTTAATAAGTCTATGATTTCCAGACTGGTACGATTGACCATCTTGATTTTGACATGAGGATAATGCTGGTGAAAAAGAACAAGATAAGGCATGATATAGTTTTCGCTTAATGTGTCACCAGCACCTATAAGCAGTTCTCCCTGATTTAATTCATGAAAATGGGCGATTTGATTTTCAGCACTGGTAATTAAGGATAAGGCTTCAGAAATCTTCTGATGGAGGATTTGTCCTTCTTTGGTTAAAATAACCCCTTTAGATTGACGAATAAATAGCTGCGTATGTAATTCTTTTTCTAAAAGACGAATGGCCTGACTGACAGCAGATTGTGAAATAAAGAGATTTCTGGCAGCGAGAGAAAAAGAAAGCGTTGAGGCTGCCTCATTAAAGATTTTATATTGTTCGAGTTTAATGTTCATATTAGCTCTCCTTATACCAATGTTTTTAAATATTAATTTTACTAATGTTTTGTTTTATTTTATAATAGAAGTGTTGATACGTCAATTATGATAAATTTTGATTGTATATAGGAGTCATATTTTATATAATATTGATGTAAAAAGAAAGGATGAAGTTTTATGGCTGGTGTGGTTGTAGTAGGAAGCATGTGGGGAGATGAAGGTAAAGGAAAAGTTACTGATTATCTTGCCCAAAAAGCTGATGTTGTTGTACGTTATGCAGGAGGAAACAATGCAGGACATACAATTGTGTATGATGGAAAGAAATTTGCATTGAAATTAATACCTTCTGGAATTTTTAGTGGACATGAAGTTATGATGGGAAATGGGATGGTTGTTAATCCTAAAGCCTTTTTGGAAGAAGTCAAATATTTAAATGATGCGGGTATTGATACAAGTAAGATTCGTGTTAGTGATCGTTGTCATGTGATTTTACCTTATCATCTTGAAATTGATGCGATTCAGGAAGCAAGAAAAGGAGATCATAGCATTGGGACAACAAAACGTGGTATTGGACCATGTTATATTGATAAGTATAGTCGCATTGGTATTCGTATGGGTGAGTTTATTGATGAAGACTTATTTTTAGAAAGATTGAAAGAAACTTTCCCAATGAAAGTGATGGAATATCCTGAATTAGAAGGACAATTCACTGTTGAAAGTATTTTTGAAGAATATAAAGAATATGCAAAATTGATCAAACCACTTGTTTGTGATACAGGAATGTTATTAGATCAATATTTACGTGAAGATCGTAAAGTGTTATTTGAAGGTGCGCAAGGCGCTATGTTGGATATTGATTATGGAACTTATCCATATGTAACAAGTTCTCATCCAGGCGCTAATGGAGTGAGTGAAGGGACTGGTATTGGGCCTTTATATATTAAAGAAGCGATTGGGATTATCAAATCATATACAACACGTGTAGGAGCTGGACCTTTCCCAACAGAATTACATGATGAAGTTGGAGATTTCATTCGTGAAAGAGGACATGAATATGGAACAGTGACACAACGTGCAAGACGTACAGGATGGTTTGATGCAGTGGTTGTCAATCAATCACGTAGAATGTCTAGTTTAACAGGAATTGCTTTGATGTTATTGGATGTTTTAAGTGGTTTAGATACAATTAAAATCTGTACGGCCTATAAATATAAAGGTGAAGTGATTCATGGTTTACCTTCTACAATTAAGGGTATTGAAGAAGTGGAACCTATTTACGAAGAAATGCCTGGATGGAAAGAAGATATTACACATGTGAAATCTTTTGAAGAATTACCAGTCAATTGTCAAAACTATATCAGACGTATTGAAGAGTTAATTCATTGTCCAATTGTCATGTTCTCAGTTGGACCAGATAGAGAACAGACAGTTGTTTTAAAAGATATTCAATTTTAAGGAGGGAAATGAGTGAAAAGAGAATTAGTCATTGTTTTAGACTTTGGTGGTCAGTATAATCAGTTAGTGGCTAGACGTGTTCGAGAATGTAATGTTTATTGTGAAATTTATTCATATAAAACAGATCTTGAAAAGATTAAAGAAATGAATCCTAAGGGAATTATTTTAACAGGTGGACCTAACAGCTGTTATGAAGCAGATTCACCTACATATTCAAAAGAATTATTTGAACTTGGTATTCCTGTTTTAGGATTATGTTATGGGGCACAATTAATGCAACATGTTTTAGGTGGTAAGGTAGAACGTGCTGATGTCAGAGAATATGGAAAATCTCATTTAATTGTGAGTAAAGAAAATTCAGCTTTATTTACAGATGTGCCTAAAGAATCAACTTGCTGGATGAGTCATTTTGATTATATTTCTGAGATTGCTGATGGATTTGAAATTTCATCTTATACAAAAGATTGTCCAGTGGCTTCATGTGAAAATGAAGCAAAGAAATTGTATGCCATTCAATTCCATCCTGAAGTTTTACATACAGAATATGGAAAAACAATTTTATCTAACTTTGTCTTGAATGTTTGTGGATGTTCAGGAGATTGGCGTATGGACTCATTTGTTGAAGAACAAATCAAAGCGATTAGAGAAAAAGTTGGAGATGGAAAAGTTTTATGTGCCTTATCTGGTGGAGTGGATTCATCAGTAGCAGCAGTTCTTCTTTCTAAAGCGATTGGAAATCAATTGACTTGTGTATTTGTTGATCATGGATTACTTCGTAAAAACGAAGGTGATGAAGTAGAAGCTGTTTTTGGACCTAAAGGACCATATGAATTAAACTTCATTAGAGTAAATGCGCAAGAAAGATATTATGAAAAATTAAAAGGTGTGACTGAACCTGAAGCCAAAAGAAAAATTATTGGTGAAGAGTTCATTCGTGTCTTTGAAGAAGAAGCGAAAAAGATTGGGGCTGTTGATTTCTTAGTTCAAGGAACAATCTATCCAGATGTTGTTGAAAGTGGATTAGGTGGAGAATCTGCAGTCATCAAGTCACATCATAACGTAGGTGGACTTCCTGATTATGTAGATTTTAGAGAAATCATTGAACCATTAAGAGATTTATTTAAAGATGAAGTTCGTAAAGTGGGATTGGAATTAGGTATTCCTGAATATTTAGTATTCAGACAACCATTCCCAGGACCAGGACTTGGTATTCGTATTATTGGCGAAGTGACTGCTGAAAAAGTCAGAATTGTACAAGATGCAGATGCTATTTATCGTGAAGAAATTGCCAATGCTGGATTAGATCGTACAATTGGTCAATACTTTGCAGCACTCACAAATATGCGTTCTGTTGGTGTCATGGGTGATGAAAGAACTTATGATTATGCGATAGCTTTACGTGCTGTCAATACAATTGACTTTATGACTGCAGAAGCTGCACAAATTCCTTATGAAGTCTTAAATAAAGTGATGTCAAGAATTATTAACGAGGTTCGTGGTGTGAATAGAGTATTCTATGATATTACATCGAAGCCTCCTGGGACAATAGAGTTCGAATAACACAAATTTTAAAAAAACGTTGGTAAATCCAACGTTTTTTTGTTTTTATGGAACGAAAATGGAACGAAAGCAAAAAATGGAACGAATCTCTTCTCAAAGAAGTTTTCAAGTTTCTTACACGAATCCTATAGATATAGATACCAATTCATACAATCATATTTGACAATTTCATCATATTGCTGAATTGACAATGTATTTGCCACAGCACGAAAGGAGAAGAGAAGTATGGATTGTTTATTTTATACTATTAATGATATTGCTATGATTTTGAATGTATCACATGTCCAAGCTGAAAAAATCGTAAGAGAAATGAACAAGAGAATGGCTGATGAAGGATACAATGTGATAAGAGGTAAAATCAATAAGGGTTATTTTTGGGATTCTATATATATCAGTAAGAATCATGAATACTACGAAGGGTTGGGATTTTAAATGGCAGTTGAAGCATATATGGTCAATCAAAAAACAACTTTGAAAAATGGGAAAATAAAATTAACAAGAGTAAAAATGTATAGAGGTATTGCGAGATTTAAAGATGATACTGGTAAATGGAAATCTAAGAAAAAGGGTGGTTTCACAAAAAGAAGTGAAGCACAGCAATGGGTCAATCATTACATTGATACTAGAGATGGAAAACCAAATATGACCTTTGAATCTTTCTATAAATATTACCTTAGAGAAATTGTTAATAACTTTGATGATGATGGAAAGGAAATCAAAGGGAGCACTATAAAAACAAAAGATATTGTTTTTCAAAAACACCTTTTACCATATTTTGGTAATAAGATAATGCAAGATATAGATAAAAAAGATATTAGAAAATGGCGAAATCACATGAAAAATCAAACAAATAAACAAGGCAAAAGTTATAGCTATGAGTATATAAATACATGCCATAACCAGATTAGTGCTTTATTTAATTTTGGTATTCGAAACTGTGGGTTAACGAAAAATCCTGCAAACGAAATTGCCAGATTAAAAATAGATAAGAGCATACAGCCAAGAAAAACATATTTTTGGACACTTGAACAGTATCGTGTCTTTGCAAATGAAGCTATGGAAAATGATTTGGATTATCACCTTTTTCAAGTGTTATATTGGTGTGGTTTAAGAGTGAATGAGGCACTTTCACTTCAAATTAAAAACGTTGATTTAAAAAACAAAAAACTTTATATCGAAACAACTTGGGGGAATTATGTTTCATTAGATGATGATACTTCTCAAATGAGTTATGAAAGAGGTCTAACACGACCAAAAAACGGATTTATGAGAACTGTCCCAATACCACAATCTCTTGCAGAAGAATTGGAAGATTATATCTCTAGAATTTATAAATATAATGATGATACATTGCTTTTTCCAATATGCAAGAGCACAATTGATAATCATTGGCGTTCTATTATTAAACGTGCAAAATTACCCTATATCAAATTACATGCATTGCGTCATAGTCATGCTTCTTTACTGTATCATCAAGGATGTAGTATAGCTCAAATAGCTGACCGAATGGGACATAAAAGCGAGAATGTAACTCGTATCTATGTTCATGTTTTCGAAGAAGATTTTTCTGATATTACTAATAAATTAGACGATTTGATGAGAGGGGGTGGAAGTTAAATGTCTAAGAAAAATCTAGATAAATATGGTCGCTTCAGAAACTATACTATAGGCTTTAGAATGTCTACAGAGGAATATGAATATCTTAATAAATTGGTTGAAATATCTGGAACAACAAAACAGGATTATCTCATATCTCATGCACTTAATAGAGATGTTATAATTCAAGGGAATCCAAAAACGTTTAGAGGTTTAAGAAATTGCATTTTAGAGTTGAGTTCAAAACTGGATAATTATATGGCAAAGGAAATACCATTAAATAATGATGAATCTCTTGAATTATTAGAATATATTGTTGAGATTTTAGATGGATTAAGCGAAAAATATTCCGTACAGACAATTTATAAAGATGAGGATTAAATTTATCTATTTATACTCGTGTGTTATATAAATATCTATAAAAATTAATAAGAAAAGGTGGAAAAAAGAATATGAAAAAAATGTTTTACGATGTAGATGATGTGGCTGAATTATTAGGTGGGCCAAAAACAAAATCGAATGCTTATAAAATTATTGGAGAATTAAATAAAAAACAGAAAGAAGCAGGGTGGCTTGTCATTCCTGGAAAAATCAATAAAGATTTTCTTCTTGATAATATTTATATCAGTCCAAAATATGAAATCATCAAAAAGAAAGAAAATGAGTATTTACAATCAATAAATTGATTGTGCTTATAAAGGAGAAAAATATGGAGAATGTAAATAAGAAACAATTAAATACTGTCAATGAACTAGATGCTTTAACCTATATGCTAGAATCACTGAAAGAACAGATGTCATTATTACATGACTCGTATAATAAAATAGATTGTAGAATTGATAAATATACATATGCCATTGAAGAAAATCTATTATATGTTTATAAGAAACTTATCAATATCTCAGATGATTTATACCAGTCAATAAAATATGAAAGCGAGGAATAGATATGGCATATGTACCTGATAAGACGATGAAAAGTGTTATTGCATATCTAGAACTTATAAAAGCTGATGCTATCGATGATGATATGAAATTATCAATTAAAGAAATTGAAGACAACTTACTGAGTGCAACAATTCAGTCGAAGTCCGATGTATTGGATGTAATGGAGAACTTAATTCAACTAACTGATTCACTTAAAGTGCATATGTTCATCATGGAAGAAAAGAGTGATATCAATATAAAGAGCTATTCCTATTTGCTCAGCGAAGCTGTTGTTTATATTAATAATCAGCTAATAGAGTTGTATGAATCATTAAATACTTTCGACTTTATAAAAGAAAAAGCTATTTGAAAATAAAAAAACAGGTAGAGCAAATTATCTTCTACCTGTTAATTTCTTTATTGTCCGTTCTGCCTAATAAATAATCTGTGGATACATTAAAATAGTTGGCTATATCCAAAAGAATTGGTATAGGCAATTCATATTGACCTTTTAAGTAATATTGTAAACTCCTAGGAGATACATTAATGTTTCTTGCAAGTTGTGCAATGCTTAAATCGTTATCAATTCTTAAGTCGTTGATTCTTCTTAAAAGCATTGAATTCACCTCTATAAACATTATATCTTATGGTTAAAATAAAAATTTAAATGCGAAAGAAACTTTCGCATTGAATTGTCTATAAATTTGAGATAAAATTGATTCTGTAAAGAAATAATTGACATTATGGGCAATCATGTAATGAAATCGCTTTAAATATCTAATTAGTCATATTCGATATTAATATGTGTAATTAGTAAAAAATGAGTCAAATAAAGAGAATTTCACAGCGCTCAAGGAGGACAAAAAATGAAAAAACAAAAAATTATTTCAACAACATTATCATTAGCAACTATCGCATCCATGACTGCTAATGGAAATATCGCATTGGAAAATCTAGTCAAACCAGTTCAGGCATTAGAACCACAACAGACAGATTTTACAAAATTCGAGGATGCAATCAAACAGGCTGAAGAACAAGTAGCCAAAGCAAAAGATGAAGTCAAAAAAGCACAGGACAGCTATGATGAAGCCTATGCAAAACAACAGGCATCTCAAAAGGAATACGACGAAAATGAAGCAATAGTACAAGAATTAGAAAAATCAATCACAGACAAATTAGATGTTGAATTAAACAAACAAGTATCAAAATTAACAGAGGATAAAGCCGTTCTTACAGCTTCGCAGAATACATTGAAAGAATTGGAAGCTCAGTTAGCACAAAAACAGGCAGATTTACAGAAAGCTCAAGAACAGCTTGCTCAAGCCAAAACAGATTTGGAAACTGCTCAACAGGCATACGATGCTAACTATAATGAAGAAAAACTATCAGAATTGAAACAGGCTCAAATGGAAGCTCAAATCAATTATGACAATGCCTTAAAAGCTCAGGCAGACGCTCAAATCAAATTAGATGAAATGACAAAAGCATATGATGAAGCACAGAAAGCTTATGATACAGCACAGACTGAATATACAAATGCACAAGCTGATGTCAAAGCCAAAGAAGAAGCATTAAGACAGGCTGAAGTAGTCGTTGCAGAAAAAGAAAAAGCATTAGCTGAAGCATCTGATGAAACAGCTATCCAAGAAGCCACTCAAGCTTTAGAAGATGCGAAAACAACCTATTCTCAGGCACAAGCTGATGTAGAGGCAGCTCAAACAGTTATCACTGAAAAAGATACTGCTGTCACTCAAGCAAAAGAAGCATTAGAAAAAGCGCAGACATTAATCGTTGATAATGGTGATGGGACAACAACTTCATATACAAAAGCTCAACTAGAAGAAACATTGACAGGATTAAATACAGAAGTTGAAAAAACAAACCAAAAATTAACTGAAGCCAATACAAACCTAGAAAAAGCACAGGCTGACTTAAAGACAGCTACAGATGAACTTGAAACTCTTAAAAAGAATGTATCAGCAAAAGAAACAGAAGTTCAACAAGCACAGGCAGCATTAGATGAATTAATTTCACAAAATGAAGACTATGCTAATGAAGTCAAAGCATTACAGGCAAGAGTTGCAAAAGCTGAACAGGCATTAAAAGATGCTCAAGCACAATATGACAAAGGTTCATTAGGATATTTTGAAAACGTTGGTGCACAGGATGCCATTACATTACTTCAAAATGATGCATATAAAGAACATACAACAATCGGTATGAAAGGTGACGCAACATCACTAGAAAACATGAAAGACGCTGTCATGTATTTAAGAGTCTATAATGATATCAGAGAATACGAAGGATTACAACCAGATAAAGTTACTCATTACTTAATGGCGTTAGCTCAAGTCAGAACAAATGCAGGTTCATATTTAAGAGACCATGCTGATGTTATCTATGGAGAACATATGAGCAGCGAAAACTTACACTTTGGTGTTAATCAGAATAAATTGACAGAAGACCAATTATTCAATGAAAATGGAGAATTTGAAGTACAAAAATTAAAAGATGCATATCCAAATCCATCATATGAAGCAATATACAACCCATATTATGCATGGTATGTCATCGAAGGAAAGAATGCAGAGTTAAATAATGGTGGAGAAACAGGACACTATTATAATGCAATGCATTCAAATGAAAGTGGCGGATTCCCTGTAAATGTGTATACAGGATTTGCATATAACTCTAACAATAACTATGCCTATACATGGCAAACATATGGCCAAGTGTGGGATGCGGAATTCACTGATGTAGATACAACTCAATCATTGACTGTTGATGAATATGTTCAATCATTCAACGCATACTATGATTCAGTTAAACAGGCTATCACTGATGCACAGACAGAATTAGAAGATGCCAATAAAGCATTGAATGACAAATTATCTGAAGATGCTACACAAGATATCACTGAAGCTAACAGCAAATTAAATCAGTTAAAAGAAGAATTGAATGAATTAGAAGAAGCACAATCTGATAAGGAAACGGAAATCCAAAATCATCAGGATAACATTGAAGCCATCGAAAAAGAAAAAGAAGGATACAATGAAAAATTGTCTGAATTAAATCAGGACATCACTGATACAAAGAGCAAGATGTCTCAATTAGATACGCAAATCAAAAACGCTCAGACTCAATTGGATAATGCCAATACAGAATTGACAGATGCCAAAAACGAAAAGACAAGATTACAAGGTGTAGCAGATGCCAAGGGTAAGACTGTCGAAGAAAAAGAAAATGCATTACAGACTATTTATAACAACATTGATAAGACTCAAAAAGAATTAGATGATTCTAAAGATGCTAGAGATGATAGAGCTGATGAATTGAAAGCTGCTCAAACTGCTGAAGATTCTGCAAAGACAAAAGCGGAATTAGCCCAAAAAGCATTCAATCAGGCAACTAAAGATAAAGACAATGCTCAAACTGAATTAGATAACGCAGGAAAAACTGTCAATGATAAAAACAGATTATTGACTGCTGCAAAGAATGCTGTCAGTGAAATGGAATCATATAAGATTTCATTGGATAATGCCAAAGCTAAAGTTGAATCATTAGATGAAGATACAAAAGATATCACTACTCAAATTCAAAATATCAAAGCAAGAGCTGGAGAATTAGGCAATAAGATTGCTGAAGTAAGCGAAAAAATAGAACTTGATGAAGCAGATGTTCAGGTAGTCAAAGATGCCATCGCCAACTGGAATGCAATCAAGGAAGACATTACAAAAGAGTTTGGTCAATATACAGATGCCATCAACGAAGTTGCACCTGACATTGAAGAGTACAAACCATTCAGATTAAAAAGCACTGAATTATTGAATCAGTTAAAAGCTGATAGTGATGTAACAGAAGATAAAGAAAAAACACTAGTACAAGCCAAAGACAATCTACAAAACGCAGAAAACACTTTGAAAAATGCTCAGTCTAATTTCGAAGAATACAAGGATTCATTAGTCAGCAATGAAGTTGACGAAGGAAAAACTGAAACAGATAATACTGTTGTCACAATTACTGAAGATAAAAAAGAAAATAAAGACAATGGTAACGATAAGGAAATTCAAAACACAAACGCAGGCAAAGCAACAAGTGAAAGCAACGCAGTCAAGACTGGAGACAACACTGACATCGCAATGTATGCTATGCTCGGATTAGCTGGTGTTGCAGGGGCTGTAGCATTGAAGAAAAAGAAAGAAAATGCGTAGGATTAAAAGGGAAAACTAATTAAATATAGATGTCATAATGGAGAAAAGATATATGAAAAAAATAGTATCAAAATTAATAAGCATTTCATTGGTTGTAATGATGTTTATTTCAGTCGTAGGTTGTAGCACCTCTACGACTGAAGAAACAGAAGTGGATTGGGATAATATTAATCGTAATGATATTGCCACATTTTTTGATAATACAGACAATGTAGAAAATCTTGGAGTAATTTTAACAGAAAAACAGACTATGAAAGATGAAGATAACTACACTAATTATTATTATACAATTCGAAACGGAATTCGTTATTATAGTGGTTATTATCAACTAATAGAAGAGGTTACAGAGGAAAGTCCTTTTATACCAGGAGATAAATTTTATACTGTATCAATTGCTGATAGTGATGAATATCAAGCAAATGATTATTTGACAGTAACAAGTGGAACAGTTTCTCCTGGTGCATCTGAAAGGTACGATGACGATGCTTCTATATATGATTCTAATGAAACTTATCAAATAGATAAAGACATCGATGCAAGCTTTATAGATAAAATAATAAAAGTTGAAGAAGAAGGAAACAATCATATTATTTCTTTTGAGAATAAGACAGAAAAAAATTATGATATAGAAGGGAAACTTGTTATCGACAATAACTATACAATATGTAAGATTGAATATACAGAAAAAGGAAATTTAACAATACCAGAAAAGTTATTTACTGCTGAATATCAATATATTTATAAAAATTTAGGTGATAAGACTTTAGATTATAATAACGAAAAAAACGAATTAAATGACTGTGTTGGAAATACTCAGGAAAAACTTGCAAAATATTTTGAAGAGAAGGTATCTTATATAGAAGACTTTAATTAGGATTAAAAAAATATATGGAAAATCTTACAAATTGATTTCATTTGGCTTAATATTAAAGGGAGACTATATTATTATGAAAAAAACATTAGTAAAATTAGGTACTGTATTTATGAGTACAGCAATGTTGTTTACGATGACGGGTTGCAGTCAACAAAGCGAGTTTGATAAAGCATTGGAAAGCTATTCGCAATATAATCATATTGTTAAAACAGACAAATATGAAACAGAAAATTATTATAAAGTTGAAACAGATGAAGGGACAGGCTATGATAGTGTTGAAGCGTGGTATGATAGCTTTAGTGGATATTATATTGATGTTGATGGAACAAACGAACTTTCATTTAATGAGAAATATGAAGATGCAGCAGATGAAAACGGTGTAAAAAACGGATATAATTATTTAGATGAATATGAATTAGTAGAAGAAGAAAAAGAAGATGGAAGAAGTTTAGAATCAATATTAATTGGATTTGATGCTGACGAATATGAATATGAAATAAAAGAAGAAAGTGACAAAAAAACTATTACATTTACTTTTGATGAAAAAGATACAATGCCATATTCAAATGTAGAATTAATTTTAGAAGAAGCCAAAATAACATCAAACATAACAAGTAAAGAATATGGTACAACAGAAACAACTGTTTATGAATTTAACAATGTAGATGAAAATTACTATAGCGATGCAATTAAAACACTTAAATCTTTAAATGGTGCATCAAGAGCTGAAGTTAAAGAAAAATTAGGTAAATTCATCGAAGAAAACAAATATAGATAATTAATAGTACAAAGGACGTATTGATACGTCCTTTTCTTTTGAGCAATGATTGATTCATTGCTCTTTTTTTATGCCATTTACACCATCGCTATAGATTTGACAATTTTTCGATATCCTTATATCGTGCCCAACCAGCTTTTGACACTGACCTTTTTCATCATGCATAAAATTGCCGAAAATGGGATGAGTGTACCTAAATTCAGGGTGAAAATATCATTTGATTTCTACACCATCGCTATAGAAATAACACGTTTTATGATATGGAAATGTACTCATATCATAAGGGAAATAAAAAATTCACTCAGATTTACACCATCCCTAGAATGATGAATACCAATCAGTAAAGTATGGTTGAAAATTGAAGGAGGAATAGTATATGGCAACAACAGTATTTTTAAAAAGACATCACTTTCCTAAATTAAAAAATGAGGAACAATACGTATTCTTTGATGGAGATTATCCATTGAAGCTAATTTATGACGAAGTTGAATATTTCTTCTCACATGAAGAACCAAAATGGGGAGTTTATTTCAGTAAGAGTGGAGTTCGTATGACCTTCACTAAAAGAGAGATATGGGTTAATGAACTCAATGAAATAGCCAGATTAAGAACCAAAGAAAGACACGCTAGAGAAAAAGCAAAGAAAGAAGCCAAGGAGAAAGCAGAAGCACAGGAAAAGTCAGAATCCAATAAGGCTAACAAAACATCAATGAAAGCATCCAAAAAATAATGGGATGCTTTCTACACCATTCCTATAGGATGATTTACCAATAAATACAATGGGAGTTGACATAGATGATAAAACGAGGTTTATGGATTCTTCCTTGATGTCATAAAAATCCAAATATAGAAGAAAGGAGAAAAGTCCAGTGGGAAAAACAGAAGATTTATTCATGAGAATGATTGAAGAAAGAATCGAAGCTTTTAAGGAAGACTTAGGAGATGTTTATTTCGATGAAGATGTTAAAAATGATTCTCAGAGTGAAAATATCTATCGCCATCTACCTAGAAGTGGAATGTGGATTAGAGAAGATATGTATTATGCTTTGAAACATAGTGAATCTTTACGTGATGAAATCATAAAGCATCTTTATGAAAGTTTATATTATCAGGCTTCAGTCAGCTTTGACAGTCAGATATCTGATAAAGAATTAACTATTTACTTTGATGATGAAAAATAAGAAAAAGAATTCTCACTGACGGCGATCGCCGTCAATGAGAATAAAAAAACAGGAAAAGGAGATTATTAAATGAAAACTTCAAAAGAAATCACTTCAAATATTAAAAAAGGAATTATTACAAAATCAATGGTGGATGAAGCGTTATATTCAGCCAATAAAAGAGCGAAGAATCATAGAGATAATGAAAGATATTATAGAGGATGCTGTCATAACAAATATAGAGAAAGAAACATTGAGCGTGAAAAAGAGGAAAAGAAAAAGATGTATGGTTATAAGGAAATATTATTAAGCATCTTAAAGCCATCATGTATCCATAAAGAACCACTCTATAAGAAAGTCAGAGTCACTGAAGATGACAGATATTTTAAGAAATTATGGAAAAAGCATAAAGAAGATGCCATTAGAGTATATAGAAATAATTACTACGGGGATGGTCGCATTGAGTTTTTCGAATATCTAGAAAAAGATGAAATCATAGGATATCACTATTATCTTTTCTATGAGATGCCTAATCACACATATCATAGTCCAATAACTGAAGAACAGCTATTAGACTATAAGGATTTGGAAGTAAAAGAGATAGGTAGAATTGTAACAACAGGTGATGACATACATGATTTGATGTCAGTTCAGGCAGTTAGAAAAATCATTGCCCTTATTGAAAGTGGAGATTACCAATATATAGAAGAATAGGGTTATAAAAACTCAATATGAAAAGGAGACATATCAAATGGGAAGTAAAGTCAAGAGAGTCACGTTTAGAATGAGCTATGATTTATATGCTTATATTGTTAAAATAGCGAAACAGGAAAATATAACTTATAGCGATGTTGTCCGACGTGCATTAGTCTTATTAGAAAAACAGGATAAGAAATAGCTATCAATTCTCGTTGAAGCAGAGAAAAAAATCGGTACTCAACTGCCATTGAGAACCGATTAGAAATAGCATGATTTATTTTATTTCAGATGTACTAATAATGTTTTATAACGCTATCTCTGCTTCTATTTTATCAATTTTATAAACATAATCAATAAGGAGATATAAAAATGTCAGTAATAGAAGATAGAACACATAAATATTTAGAAGAGATTGAGAATATTAACCCTTTTGAAAATAATAAATCAATAAGAGATATAGATATGGCACAATGGTTTGGTGAGCTTGTTCAAGATGTCATAGCCTTTAATATTGATGATAATCAATTCTGGTATTATAATGGTCGTTGCTGGGTTTTAGATAAAGGGAAAAAGGAAATAGAGTGTCAGGCAGATTACTTCGGTAATGCCATTAACGAATATTGTCATAGATTGAGAAAATCGTTGACTCCAAAAGGTCAGAAGCCACCGAAAGAATTGGATGACTACATTAAATCCATCAACAGATTAGGAAGCTATAAAAACAGAATGACATTGATTAAAGATGTTCAGCATCATATTGGGGTAAAATATGAAGATTTTGATTCCAATAAATATCTTATCAATTGTCAGAATGGAACATATGATATTCAAAATAAGGTATTCAGAAAACACAATTCCAAAGATTTCATCACACGCATTACACCAATCGCCTATGACCCTGATGCCATCAGCGATGACTGGGATAGATTCATTCATGAAGTTATGGAAGACGACCAGTTGAAAGTGAATTATCTTCAGAAGCTATTTGGATATTGTTTAACAGGTTCAACAACTGAAGGGCAGATGTACATATTATATGGAAAATCAACACGCAACGGAAAGAGTACAATGACCGAAACCATAAGTTATATATTAGGAAATAATAATGGTTATTCAGCAAACGCTCAGCCTGACCTTATAGCTAAGAAGAAAGTTGATAGCCGAAGACCATCTGAGGATGTTGCCAGATTGAAAGGTGTCAGAGCTGTATTTATCGGTGAACCAGATAAAGGAATGGTATTGAACTGTGCTATGGTTAAACAGTTGGTTGGAGAAGATATGGTAACAGCGAGAAAGATGTATGGGCATGATTTTGAATTTAAACCAGAATGTAAATTAATCATGCACACTAATCATTTACCTGAGTTTTATGACCAGAGCCTCATCTATGGAAATAAGATTGTTGTTATTTCGTTCAATCGTCACTTTAGCGAAGATGAACAAGACCATACATTGAAAGACCGTTTACGTAGTGAATACAATGTTGCTGGTATCTTCAATTGGATGTTGAAGGGACTTGAAATGTATCAGAGTGAAGGGCTTAAACAACCTGATTCTATTAGATGTGATACTAAGGAATATGGAAGTGTGTCCGACACAGTAGGAAATTTCATCAATGAAATGCTCACTGAGAAAGATGGTGCTACTGCTAATGGCACAGAGGTTTATATTACATATAAAAAATATTGTCAATCAAATGGGTTGACAGCCAGCTCAAATAGAATCTTTTACAATGACTTAAAGAGTCATGGCATCATAATAGATGAAGGTAAGGTCAATGGCTCATACTGTCGCAATCGTATCAACGGCTATATGATAGAAAATTCATTATATTTAGATTGATGTTATATAGGTATTGTCATATTTATTGATAATACCTTTTTTTATCTGAGATACTTGACCATTAAATAAGGAATAACAGTCATTTAGAGATGATAAAATCTTCACATATATGTTAAGGTCAACGTAGTTAACATTTGGGTGTAAACTTTTTTATTTTAAATCTAATTCTATTATTGAAAAGTTTACACCGTTTTGTTGCCTTTGTTGACCGTATCATATAAACATATTTTTTCTAAAGGTATGGGTATGGAATGGTGGTATAAAATAAACATGTCTTTTAGATAGAGAATGTCGGACAGCCATAGTTGATATATGAACCTGCAATTATATTTAATCCAGTTGTCCGACATGGAGAATCACATAAAGTGCAACTTTTAGAAATGAGTTTTATATAACGTGATATCGAAGTAAAAGCATATGGCATATCACATCAATAAATCTGTCGGACAAGATATCATATCCCATATGAAGACATGTTCATTTAGAAGTGTCATGATACTGTATAATTGACAGTCATTAAATACTATCGTATAGCTCCATGTATTGAAGAACTTTTTAAAAATTGATATAATATATATGTAGGATGGAGTTTTATAAGATAATATAAAAAAGGAGACAGTGCATATTGCATCGTCTTCTTTTTTTATGAAAAATGCTCATCTTCGACACCATCACTATAGGAATCAGCATTATATGATAAAATATAGGTAGTTAATATAGGATATCCATTAACTACCACAATTATAGAAAGGGGCTATTATAAGTATGAATAATACAAACACGTCAAAGAATATGAACATTTATCAGAAATTACAGTTAGCCAGAGTTCGATTATCAGAAAAAATGTTATCAAAATCAGGAAGCAATGATTTTCAGAATTTTAATTATTTCGAATTAAAAGATTTCTTACCAGAAGTCAATATCATTATGTGTGATTTAGGGTTAACTCCTATATTTGATGGAGCAGGAGAAGTATGTACATTGACTATTGTTGATAGTGATGAGCCTAATAACAGTATCGTCTTTCAAATGAGAAGACGAGAGATTAACATGTCAAATGACATGCAGTCAGAAGGAGCAATCAATACCTATGCTAAACGATATCTTTATATGAACGCACTAGAAATATGTGAGAATGACATCATTGATGCTAGAGATAATCGCAAAGCATTTAGAACAAATGCACCTATTGAACAGTCAAAGCAAAACAGCGATAAACAAGCTAAGCCTAGCGATAATACCAATAATAATCAACCTCAAGCCACATCAAGGCAGAGAAATACTATCACTAAAGTTGTAAAACAAATCAATGATTCTAAAGATGATTCATTAATTAGAGATATGGATAAGATGTTTTCATTACATGGCTATTCTAAAGAGGATGACTTCCAGAATGTCGAATTACCAAAGAAGACAGCAAGTGAATTTGTTGGAGCTCTTATTAATCTTTCTAACAGAATCCAAAATGGAGCTGAAACAAAACCTGTTATCAATAAATTTTCTTCAGGTAATGAGGCATCAAAAGAAGATTATAACGGCATGGTAACAGAGCTACCAGAAGGATTTATTGACATCACGGAAGATATCGAATTTTAATCAGAAGAAAGGAGAAACCAATCATGAGCAGAGTAAAAAATCAATACTTTGATATTCTTGAAGACATTGAGAAAACAAAATATCTTCAGGGGTTATCATATGATACAAGATTGATGGTGGTTGAAAGACTTCACCATCATCAGACCAATCTCTATCATTCCATCATGAGTGTCATTAATGCTGGATTTAAAAAGAACATGAATTATCAATCCTATGACATTGATAGAGAAAAGCAAAACTATTTTAACAAATTCAAATTTAAGCACAATCTTGATGAAAGTCAGAGAGAAAATATTTATGAACTTTTTGAATTCTGTTTTCAAAAATATATATTAAAATCTAATAAATCAATAAAAGGAGAACAAGATTATGACAAAGAGGATAGAAGCTGATAAATTAATAAAGGAAGCATTTAATAAGAAAAGTGATATAGAGGACATCACTTTTCAGTATCATGACCATGACGTTATATTAAGTGGTGGGGTAAGTCTTCTTGTTGAAAGACAGCCCGAAGTCATGAAGGAAATACTAAACAGTCTGGAAAAACATTTCAATGTTTCAGAAAATATACCTGTTGAATATACATTGTTTGAAATGGATATTTCCTATACCATCATGAAAGTCGATGACATTTTTTATATCTATTTTATAGCAGAACGTTAAAGAAATGTTCTGCTTTTTTTCTCAAATAAATCAAAAAGGATGGTGAAATTTTACTAATGAAACTGAACGATTTTGAAAAGAGATTATTAAAAAATATAGGTGGACTTAATGAAAAGGATATCAGATTTCTTCTCAATTTCTATAGAGAAGATGAAATGAAAAGACTGCTGGACATTATGAAAAATATCAACGCAGCAGATATAAAGAACAAACTTAAGGAGAAGGAATTGAAAAAACTGAAGCGACTTCAGCAACTCACTTATGAAAAACAATGTAAATGCAATGTAGGAAGTTTAATCATAAAGAAGATTTTTGAACTAAAACTTCTCAACAACTATGATGAAATCATCATCAATGGAACGAACGATTTAACACCGAAATGTGAACAAATTCTTTATAGAATCATCAGCGAAATGGAAACAATGGACTTCAGTTTTATTCAAAAACCAGATGAGAAATGCGACAGTGAAGAAGAATTTTTGAATCAGAATCAAAAAGAAAATACAGGGTTTAGAAGCTAAGCTCATAATCGTATTCTTGAGAATACAGTCAGAGCAGGGATGCACGATTTCGATCAGCTACGCTGATCCGAATCGTTGCTCCCTTTTGCTATCCCAACCCAACCATAAAACACAGAATGAAAGGAGTGCTTAAAATATGGAACTAACATTCATCATGAAGAATCGCCATCATTTTGAGACAGTTGCGAAATGTGCCTATATAGATAGGGAAGACTACAGGGATTTTGCCGAGAATAAGAGCTATAGCTTTTCATGGATGAAAGAGAAGAAAAATGACCTTATGTTTAAAAATACCATCATGCCCGATGGAACACCAGAGGCATTCATGAATCTGGAAAAGCTCTGTGAATCGTTAGAACAATGTGAAGCCAACAGTAGATATGATTCTCTTATCTCACGTGATTGTATCTTCAGTATCTCCAACGATTTAGTTATGAGAGATGAAGATGGTCATATTGATAAAACAGCGATTGAAGGATTTTTGAAACCAGATTTAGACCAATACTTTAGAGAAAATTTCAACAACTACATTGTTCATTATGCTGTTCACATGAACAGTGCTGAACTGGGTGGTGGTGAAGATATCAACGATAACTTTCATGTTCACTTCATTGTATTCGCTAACCAGTATGACATAGAAAATGGGACATGGCTCAAAAAGACATATAAGGATGAAACAGGCAGATTTATTTATTACAGTGATTTGGATGATAAACATCGTAGCAGTCAGAAGATAGATAGCCTAAGAAAGAATATGGCTTCCTTACAGAATCATAAGCTCAGGGAACTCGGATTGGATGCCAATGTTCAATATCAGTCATTCAAGAAAAGACAAGAGGATAGATTATATACCTATCACCTCTCACGCTTTCACTACAATGAGCTTCAGGAACTGAAGAAAAAGTATGCCTATCTCAATGATGATGTCGCTATTTATCATGCCATCATGAAAGAACGCAATAATGGTGCGACATTAACAAAGAAACAGAAGCATAATCTATATGCTGAACTCATTTACAACAATAAGAACATTAAAAACCAGTCTAAGGAACAGGCTGTCAATGATGCACTTGATAAAAGCTTCCTTAATAAATCATTAGGATATAAAGCCAAGTCAACAGCAACCAACATCAAGAATACAACGCTCAGGGAAATATCAAAAGGTGTTCAATCCACACATCAGGCCGAAATGGAAGAAATATATAGGAGAGGACGTTAGCTATGGATGATATTAAAATATTAGTTGAGTTTATTGCTGATAATCCCATGTTGAGTTGCCTTATCATCTTCATCGTCGGAATCTATATGTATGATTATTTCACTAGGACAACATCACATAAGAAGTTTACATCAGGTCGCATTCATCGTGTTAAAGAAGCAAAGAAATATAAAAGTAAGATTAAGGATAATAACATCGTCATTTCTCAAAACATATCCTTAGGAACTGATGTCAATAAAACCAAGAACAACTTCATCATGGTTATCGCTGGGAGTGGTGGTGGAAAGACTACCAATATTATTGAACCCAATCTTCAAAGAAACATGTCATTATACAAAGTTATCAATGATACAGGTGATGTGCTGGAAAGGAAATGGCATGATTACTATGTTCAGCATGGATATGAAGTGAAATCATTAGACCTCTATAATTTCAATGGCGATGGATTCAATCCTCTCTACTATATTAGAACACGTAAGGGTAGAATCATCAAAAATACATCTGTTGGACTAGATGAGGAAATAGATGATGATTATATTGATTCCCTGTTAGGAACGCTGATTCCTCGAAAGGAGAAGGGTGATGATTTTTTTGATATGACTACAAAGGATATCGCTAAAAGCCTTATACTCTTGGTGTGTTATCTTGATGAATATAAGGAAAAAAGAAACTTCATTGAAATCACTAGACTGTTTTCCATGATGTTTGATAACATTGATGATGAAGGTATGTCGGACTTGGATAGAATCTTTGAAAGGCTGGAATTCAAATTACTGAAAAAGGATGAGGGTAGTGCCATTCCTCATGTGATTCTAGATACATCCATCTCAGCATCCATCGTTATTGAAAGATGGAAGAATACTCAATCCTTATTGAAAGGTTCTGATGGGTCAGACTTTTTAGCGAGTGTGAGAGGTTCATTTTCAACCTATTTTGGAAGATTCTTAAGTCCGAATATCAAAAGAACGATGGAGCATGATGATATGGAACTGGACTTGATTGGAGATGAACATCATCAAATCAGCTGGTGGATAAAGACTAATGAAGCATCAAGAAACTATGATTATATATCATCGCTTTTCTATACGACAGTGTTTCAGATGATATTATTCAAAGCCCAGCAGAATGAGAATCAGAGATTGAGGAAGGACATATGCATGTTCATTGACGAAGGGGGCACTGCCTATGTGAATTCATTCGACACTATCATCTCGACATGCCGTAAGAAAGGATTGATATTGATATGTTGTTACCAGAGCGTGTACAGTCAGCTGGAAACTTTATATGGCAAGGAAAAAGCTGAAACCATCATCAGTAACTTTGCAGTCAAGATTTACATATCGGTGGACAGTAATAAATCACAGGAAGAATTCATCAAGCTATGTGGTCAGGCTACAGTTGAACTGACATCCAAGAGTCATTCATCTAAGTCATCATCAACCAGTCTAGGTGAAAATATCCAACCATTAATCAACGTCAATGACCTGAATAACATGAAGCCATACACAGCATATGTGCTCATTGATGGAGATTTATACTACGATAAATTACAGTATTATACCGATATGGAAGAGTATAGGGAGCACCATAAAGGAAAGCAGTGATTCAATTCATATAGCAAGGGAAAAAAGTGACTAACCAAGGATTAAAAGTATATTGAACGCTATACCTATATCATCTAATATGATGGTAAATTAAAAAGAAAGAAGGAAAAAACGTGATTGACTTATCATATATGACGGCTGTTATGGATTTACTGGATATCAAGGATGTACAGGTATATTTTGATAAAAAGAAGATGCCATATCCTTATTGTTATGAGATAGAATCCATAGCATCGGTATTTCCAAAGGAGAAGATGATTTTCTTAGACTATATTCTTCTTGATGATTATATGGAATTCTATAAATTATTTACAATGTGTGCGTATGAAGTGAAAGCATATAGGTTGAATATCTCTATCACAGATGCATCTACATACTGTAATGCATTTGTTTTTCATATGTTGAATGTTGTATTTAATTATCGTATGGATATTGATATTGATGATAGCTTTATGAAGAAGCTTATTGAAATCACTGAATTATACCCAGCTGAAAAAATAAAGGAAATGCTGGATGAATATGCATTTGAAATGGAAGATGATGAACCTGAATCAGAAGAAGAATGTCTATTACATTAATATATATGATTCTATTAAACGATGAAGAGCTTGACTGCTCTTTTTTATTTTAAGGGGGTTATTGATTGTGAACAAAAGCAGAACAAGAGAGGAACTTAAAAGTATATTTCTAGATGCATTGAAAGAACCTCAGAGTATATGGCATAGAGGATGGAAGATTCTCAAACATGAAAGAAATACAAGTGGTGTGGAGTATAAAGGTATCAATCAAATCTACCTATCCCTCATCACCAGCATGAAGCATTACAGTGATAATAGGTGGTTTACATTCAATCAAGTTAGAAGTATGTCAACTAAAGAAAAACCAGTTCACATTAGAAGGGGTGAACATGGCTATCCAGTTGAAAAATGGCTTTTACAAATTCATCAGAAAGATATGGATAAGGAAGCATATGAATCATTGCTTAAGACAGCGAATGATATCATCGGTAGACCATTAAGAAACAGTAAGGGAAGATACAACAGTACATTTGAATTTCATGAAGCCGAAAGAATCATTGAAATGTCCGACATTTCTAAGAGCCAGTTTGACATCATTTTTAGAAACTACATTGTGTTCAATGCATCGCAGATAGAGGGTATCGACCCTGTCATACTCAACACTTTAGATTTTAGTGACTTTCAATCAGCAAAGCAGGTCATAGAAAACTACATGAAGAAAGAGAATATCAAGATTATCCATAGCGCTGAAGGAGAGGCTTATTATAGTCCATTGAAAAATGTCATTGTGATGCCAAATGCTGATACATTCAATAGTGAGGAAGAATATCTATCAACACTGGCTCATGAGTGTTGTCATTCTACAGGTCATCCTAAAAGGCTATATAGGGAAATCATTAATACAACTAAAGACATCAACTATGCAATTGAAGAACTGAGGGCTGAACTATCCTCAGTTTTTCTATGCAATGAACTAGGAATTGCGATATCGGATGAACATATAGAAAATCATAAAGCTTATATCCAATCATGGATTCGTGCAATCGAAAGTGATGATGGTGAAAGAATACTCAGCAGTGTCTTTAAAGATGTCTATGAAATTGTCGATTATGTAAAAGAACGAGGTGGATATGAATCCATCATCAGTAAAAATCAAAAACAAATTCATCTAAAGGAAAACATAGAAAGAGGAGGAAATCAAATGGATGATAATAAAAGAAAAGACGAGCTATTAAGATACTTATCATTGAAATATGATGGGAGATTCATCGATATATATAATGCAGTATTAGCTAAGGAAAGAATAGATGAATCATTAAAGCAGGAACTGTTTCAGAAAGCACAGGACTTTCAATATGTTAGCATGTTTTCTGAAGAGTATCCTGAATGTCTGAAGAAGATAGACAACCCACCTGTATGTCTATATTATAAAGGTGATATATCCATGCTGGATAAAAATGTAAGAACATTTCAGATAGTCAATCTTGATAATGAAACACGTACTTTCAATGTCATTGATATGGAAAATGGCGACTTATTTGTAGCCTATGAAAGCTATCGTAAGGCAGTGGAGCTTAACCATATGATGGATGAAAAGCGTGAACACGTTAAATCAATGGTTATGGAATATAATAAAAAGAACGCTCAATATGAACTTCTTCACAGTAAATCAATGCTTGATTGTTGCAATGAATTTGACGTTTATAAGCATGAAGTGGAAATCAATAAAGCATTGGAAAGACTGATGCCATATAATGATGTGCCATGTGATGTTATTATTAATTATAAGGATTTAAAACATAAAGACACTATAAAAGAAGTCATGACAATAGGTGATTTCTTCAATGATAGAATCCAATGTTTTGATTTTAAGAATGGGGTAGACTTTAAGCTTGATAAGGATAATGATGAATTCATTGTGATATGTTATGGAAATGCATATGAAAAAGATGGAAGATACCATCATAAGGAAGTGGATGTTAGATTAAAAATTAAGGATGAACATAAGAGTTTCAATAAGATATTTAAGAAGAAAAGTCAATCTAAAAAAGCAGGGATAAAGTTGAGAAGGTAATAAATTTATTGGGAAATTGATTAACATTATATATCTTAAAACTATACATGTATATGAACGATTATTGATTTATTGGATGGATAACCAGTAGCTTATTTTTTAATAATAAAATAAAAAATGTTGAAATTATGTACCATATGTTATACTATATAGGTAGAATATTGATTGAATCTATATGAATGAAAATGGAACACTTACCTTTGCAAATAGTATCTAATTTTTATGGAACGAACAATGGAACGAATTTGAGGAAAGGTGAGTATAATGAAGTGGTTTTGAAGTAAAACTAACGTTTTTATGTGGTTATGTAGTTGTAAAATTCGATAAAATCGAATGGTATAATAGAGTTCGAATAGTGTATAAAATGTAAGAAAGTCCGTATTTTATGGGCTTTTTTTAATGCTCTTGACTAAAAAATGACTAAAAAATAAAAGAGATATACTTGATTTAACAAAAAATAAGCAAAATATATGCGATAAAAATAATTGTGGATTTATCAAAGTGAGTATTCCACTCACATAGGGTTCATCTGCAATTTTACGTTTTTTGTTTTAAAACAAATGAAAACTACTGATTAATACTGAAGCTGCGGTATTATAAAATAATAATATATGCTTCTTTACGGATGAATCTTACATAGAGCCACTTCGTCCGGAATTGGGAGCCACACAATCCGATAATGCGAGCCAATGTTTAAAAATACATTAACCCGTAAATAGAGTCACCTCTTGGTGTGAGATTATTTTATAGGACAGACTCCTACATCTTGCATAGTCAGGAGGTGTTTTTATACAACAAAAAGCCAACGACAAATTGCTTTATCGTTGAATCAATTCTTTTTGAATCGCATTGTTAAGCGTTACGATATTAAAGAAATTACTATTCCTTAGTCTAGAGATGATATGGTTAGTAATATTACCAACACTTCCTACTATAGTTGCTTTAATTTTTTAGTTTCTAACAAAAATCTACGATACTGTGCAGCCCAATGGTCTTCAGAAGGATGGTATCAGAAGTTAGGGGAAGGACCAGTAGCAGATGCCATTTTATACCGTGTCCTTAACAGTTCATACATAATTTTACTGTAAGTTAAATCCAAGAGAGAAGAATGCTCAAAAATCAAATAAAAAATGAGTCAGTGCTGAAAAGTTACTGGCTCTCATTTATGGATAAGATGGCTCTCGCCACTGGAATGATAGGTGGCTCCTTTAATGGAAAGCATGGCTCCGTCACACCGGAAAATTCAGTCAAAGCGTAATAATTCGATTTTCTAAAGAGGGTAAAATTTATGGAAGATTATAATAAACAGTTTAAAAGAATTAGTAGTTATGTAAAGAATACCAAAAGCTCTCTTATTAATTTAGAAGGATATTTAAGGTTTGAAGTTTATGGCTTAATTTTGGATTTTGATTGTATTTCGAGAGATTTTCTTCAATGTCATCCTAATATTTTTCTAAACACTATATATGCAATTAAAAATGTAACGAAGGAATTAGTATACAATCGGACACATACAAAAGAGAAAAAAACATATATGAAGTTTTTAAGAAAACATATTCAAAACAAATATCTTAAGGACGAATATAAAAAAGAATTTGACCTCTTTTTTAGATCTGTTTGTAGGTATAATTTAAAACCATTGGATAAAGCAAAAATATATATTTTTTTTCAGATTTTCTAATGGAAAATTTCGAAGAAAAAGAAACTTATAATATTTTATTTAATTTAATAGAAGATGTTTCGGATTACTTAAATGTAAAGCTTTATGAATTTTTATTTTCAGAAAAAATAAAGATATTAAAAAAATTATTTATTAAAGCTACGCGCAGTTCTGAATTATCCACTTGTTTGGTTCAAGCCATGTGTTCAGTTTATGTGAGTTAAAAAACTTTGATAGAAAACACATTTTGTATTATTTAGTTGCAAAATCTTGATTGATAGATATGAATCAAGATTTTTGTTTAACATAATAAACAAGTATAATAACCATTGACACAGCGTTGCTAAACATGTATAATTTTATTGTACATGAAATAAAGTTAAAGTAGGAGGATATTATGGCAAATAAGGATTTTAGTTTTGCAATTAAGCGAATACGTAATAACAATGGATTAACTATGCAAGAGATTGCTGATCAATTAGGTGTAACAAAGGGCGCTGTAAGTATGTGGGAAAATAAGGGGATAGTTCCACGAGATGATATTTTAATGAAAATATCACAAATGTATAATGTGTCGATTGATAAACT
Source organism: Massilimicrobiota sp. SW1139 (assembly GCF_012027715.1). Classification (NCBI taxonomy): domain Bacteria; kingdom Bacillati; phylum Bacillota; class Erysipelotrichia; order Erysipelotrichales; family Erysipelotrichaceae; genus Massiliimicrobium; species Massilimicrobiota sp. SW1139. Next base: position 101,907 of record NZ_SJOR01000004.1, read on the forward strand.
TTTAGGTAATCGAATCGAAGGTGAAATAGAACCTGTAAATAAAAAACTTTCATATATTCAGCGTGGTTTGGAGCAACTTGATGATAAGCAAATCGATAAGGCTGAAAAAATGCTAAAAGTTGTTTTTGAAGATATTTTTGAAGATGATGAGGGGGAAGAAGATGATTTGTAATAATGATGTAAAACCTGATTTTAAAAAAGCAATCGAGAAGACTAATGATGTTTTGGTTTCTTCTAATGTAATCAATACTTTCCCTTTTTCGATTAAAAAAGTGATTAAAGAAAAGACAAATATTGTGTGCCGAAGTTATTTAAAAGCTGGAATGTATGGTATAGATATGAATGTTTTCGGATCATCAGATGCAATTTATCATGATTTAGATGGAAAAGGAATTATTTTCTATAATGATGAAATTACTTCTAAAGAGAGGCAACGATTTAGTTTAAATCATGAATTAGGACATGTTTTGATGAAACATGATTTGAACAATAAAAGGATGTATGATAAATATGAAATAGAGACAAATTTTTTTGCGGCTCAGATGTTAATGCCTGAACAAATAATTAATGAATTGATAAAAAGAGGAAAACAAATTACTGTTGATAATCTAATGTCATGGTTTAAAGTATCTAGGGTAGCTGCTCAAAAAAGATTAGATACACTCCGAAAGATAGATTTTAGCAATAGATCATTAAATGAAAAAATTATAGATGAAAGTATTTTATTAAAATATAAATTGTTTATTGATTTAATTGCACCTAAAAGGGCTGATTATTATGATCCATATATGGAGGAAGAATTACAAAGTGAACGAGATTCATGGTATTAGTATGGAGCTTTGCTTTAAGGGGGTGGTGCAAAATGAGTGTAAATAAAAAACACATTACAAAGTTACTGCCAATAACTTAAAATGTGTTTTGAGATTCAAATATGCTATTTGCATAATGATTTCTTATTAAGAATAGCATTTTTAAATTGTTAGGTCAATTAATCTAATTATCAAAAGAAAAATTTTGATTATTTTTTGGAAAAATTGATCAAAAAATATTTCTATTTACCAAAATTAAACTATTTTTGATTTTAGGAATAGAGTGAAAGTATGTATAACAGAAAGGAGAGAATATATATGGGAGAACGAAAAGCACTTGTAGTAGGGATAGATGATTATCCTTCTTGTCCATTACATGGTTGTTGCAATGATGCTGAAGCAATAAAAGATCTTTTGAGCAATCATGAAAATGGAAATCCTAATTTTTCTGTTTGGAAGAAGAATAATGTCATGACGAAAGGCGAATTAAGAAAATTAATTGAAAAATGTTTTGAGGGAGATGCTGATGTTGCTTTATTTTATTATTCAGGACATGGACACATTGATTCAGTAGGTGGTTATCTAGTAACACCTGATTTTTCCAAATATGACTATGGAGTATCTTTACAAGATATATTAACAATTGCAAATAATTCAAAATGTAAGGAGCGAATTATCATTCTAGATAGTTGTTATTCTGGATTTATGGGGAGTATTAATACAAATGGGCAAAATACGGCGGTCATCAATGAGGGAGTTACTATTATGACCGCAAGTCGAAATAATCAACCTTCTATGGAAGTTAACGGACATGGAGTATTTACAACTTTATTAATAGAAGCGTTAAAAGGTGGTGCGGCTGATGTTACAGGTCATATCTCAATTGCTGGTGTATATGCATTTATTGATAAAGCATTAGGTCCTTGGGAACAAAGACCAATATTTAAAACTAATGTAACTAGATTTACATCATTAAGAGAAGTAAAACCTCAAGTTGATATTTCTATTCTCCGTAAAATAAGTACGTATTTTGAAACAGAAGATTTTAAATTTAATTTAGATCCATCATTTGAACCAACTAATAGAATAGAAGAAATTCACAACATAATAGAACCATATGCTGATACAGAACACACTTCTATATTTGCTGATCTGCAAAAACTAGAAGGTATAGGTTTAGTTGTTCCTGTTGGTGAAGAACATATGTATTTTGCCGCAATGAACTCAAAATCGTGTGAATTAACAGCGGTAGGAAAACAATATTGGCGATTAGTAAAAGAAGGTAGAATATAAGGAGGAAAGTAAAATGTCAAGTTTAAGAAATTATCATATTTTGATTAGTCATTCATGGGATTACAATTCTGATTATGAAACCATAAAAGGATGGTTAAATGATGCGAAATATTTTATGTGGTCAAATTATTCTGTACCACTTTCAAATCCACTTGATGTGAATAGTAAGAAGGAACTTAAGAATAAGCTAAGAACTAGAATAGAAAAGTGTAGTTGTATTATTATTCTCTCAGGAATGTATGTTTCATATAGTGAATGGATTGATTATGAAATTGATGTAGCAATTGAGTTAGAAAAGCCTATTATCGGTGTGAAACCTAGAGGGCAAGAAAGAATCCCAAGTAAAGTTAGTGAGAATGCTAATGTTATGGTTGGATGGAATTCAAATAGTGTTGTTCAAGCTGTAAGAGATTATGCGTTATAAAATGCAGTGCTATATCTGGGTATCCTTGAATGGATACCTTTTTTATATGTAATGGATTTTTTGTTAATCAAAAATGAAATCATATTAATTTTGAATGAGAGAGTTTAATGTATATGTATAAAAATAACTTTTATATTCAATAAAACATACACAGACAATGTAAAAAGAGATTACTTAGATGTAATTTAGGAATTAGAATTTTTAAATAAGTATTGATCTAAAAATGACCCTACTGTATTTTGTAATTTAAGTTTTATAACGAATTTGTGAACTTAGAGAAATAGAACTTATATCTTAATTTAAAAAGATTAATAAATTTATATGAATTCATGGAGTTCGAATAACCTTTATAAATAATTATATTTTCGAAGAATGTGTTAGCACTTTTTTTATTTTCTAAAATCGATAGAAATTTAATTTGAAGAACAATTTTTGATTTATAAAAAGAGGATGAAAAACTTAAATTAAAATAAAAGCAAATGATAGTTAATTCACTTTATGATATAATGTTTAAATAAGAGACTAAATATAATATACCAGGAGAAATATAACAATGGTTAATAATTCAAAAATGATTATTTATACAACAGAAGATGATTTGGTGAAAATAGAAACAACTTTTAATGATGAAACAGTTTGGTTATCGTTAGATCAAATGTCATCATTATTTCAGAGGGATAAATCCACTATATCTAGACATATTAAAAATATTTATAAAGAGGGAGAACTAGTTCGTGAGGCAACTGTTGCAAATTTTGCAACAGTTCAAAATGAAGGTGATAGGCAAGTAGAAAGAAATATAGAATATTATAATCTAGATGTAATTATCTCTGTTGGCTATCGTGTAAAATCAAAACGAGGAGTTCAATTTAGAATATGGGCAACTAATCTTATTAAAGAATATATGAAAAAAGGTTTTGTGCTTGATGATGATCGTTTAAAAGAATTAGGCGGTGGAGGATACTTTAAAGAGTTGCTTGAAAGAATCCGAGATATTCGAGCATCTGAAAAAGTATTTTATAGACAGATACTTGAAATATATGCTACAAGTATTGATTATGATCCAGCAGCTGATGTTTCTATCCAATTCTTTAAAAAAGTACAAAATAAGATTCATTATGCTATTCATGGTGAGACTGCAGCTGAAGTTATTTATCATAGAGCAGATGCTGAAAAGGAATTTATGGGTTTAACTACTTTTGCAGGTAATCAACCAACACTAAGAGAAGCAAAAATTGCAAAGAATTATCTCAATGAAAAAGAGTTAAAGGCAATGGGACAACTTGTGTCAGGATATCTTGATTTTGCAGAAAGACAAGCACAGCGTGAACAAGTGATGACAATGGAAGACTGGGTCAAACACCTAGATAATATTCTAACAGTTACTGGAGAACAATTATTAGTTGGTAATGGTTCGGTTTCTCACCAACAAGCTATGGAAAAAGCTGAAACAGAGTATAAAAAATATAAAGCAAGAACATTAAGTGATGTAGAAAGAGATTATTTAGATGCAATAAAGGAGTTAGAAAATTTGAAGTAACTTCATCTATTACTATGTTTGAAATTTAGTCTAGTGTCAAAAAATCAATGATTCCTAGTTAAAACTATTATTGTAAAAATAGACTTGAACTATGAATTAAAATAATCAATTTTTGTGATTGTTAATGAATTCCTTTTTACTTTGAAGGTAAATCATTTATTAATCTATTTCCAAAAATAATATTTTCATTTTTGAAAAATTTTATGGTTGATTTTAATATTGAAAATTATGGACTTTATTTAAATGTGTATAATATGCATTAATGATGAGATGTTCAACCTCAAGGCATCCTATGATGACGAGTGACGGGTTTGAATCGTCAGTAAAATAGAAAATGGCTCAAGGACGCAAGTTAGAGGAATCTATAACAGGTTCCTCTTATTTCTTGCCGAAACTCAAAAATAGAAAGCTCTATTCGTAGATTTATTAACATATCTTCCTCTGGGAAAAGAAATCGTTCCAAGAGTATTGACAAGAGTTCGAATGTGTTTGTTTTTTGAATGATAAGATTATTTTCTTTAGTTAAATAAAAAGAAGACTTTAGCAATTTGTTCTGTACAAGAGATAAAAAGATATTATATCCTATGAAACTACAAATTGAGGAAGTTAGATTCTCAAAATATAAGGATAAAAATATAAGGATAAAAGATGTAGGAATCATAGAATGAAAATTTAGAAAAGCATTTATGAAATTGTGAGATTATGATAGATTAGTTGACATAGAAATCCTCAGTAATTTGTGTTTTACAACTAAAAATTATAAAGGATTTCTTTTTTATGTCATATTCCCAACTATTTTACACTATCGCGAATGTTTAAATTATGTGACAATATATAGCATTATATGATATATTATTTATAATGAATGGTGAATATTTACTTTTGGACTGTTTTTGATTCATCTTTTTATTAGAAAATATTAATAAAGCTGTCATATGTCTTGCACTTTAACAGATAATTGAATTGCTAATATTGCGGTGTTTCTTTTATTTAAAATGCAAAAAGTATTATAAGAGAAAAATTTTTTATCTAATTGTTCGAAGGCACAAAATTAATTGAAATTTTACCTAAGGAAGATATAGTGACTGACATTTATAATTTTTATGATATTTAATGATTTAATTAGTTTGCATTGGGATAAGTGAGGAGGAAAAGTAATGAATATCACGTATTTAATAGGAAATGGATTTGATATTAGTATAGGTTTAAAAACCAAATATTCTGATTTTTATCCATATTATATTAAAAATTCGCGTGATGATAGTTTGATAAAATCATGGATGAAAAAAGATCAAAAAAATAATCAACTGTATGATAAATGGTCTGATTTGGAAGAAACATTGGGAAAATATACTAAATTTTTAAATAAAGGACAAGAACAAAAGTATACTGAAGATTATTTAGAGTTGATACAGCTACTAATAAATTATTTAAAAGAGCAAATAAATCATATTGATTATAAAAAACACAGCGCGGAAATATTTAAAGAAATGCAAAAATCATTAGAATCTTATTTAGAATTAGGATCTAATGCTGATAAACAGTTAATCGGCGAAAAAATTTATCAATATCAAAATCAACCATATATTTTTAATTTTATTGTATTTAATTATACAATGATTTTAGGTCGATTAATTGAAATATGTAATGAAACTTCTTCAATTATATCAAAGCATACTTTCCAAAGAAATAGTTATAACGAATCAATAGGACATATAGTTCATGTTCATGGTACTTTGGATAATGGATTGATTCTAGGTGTAAATGATTTAAGTCAAATATATAGTGATGATTTAAAAAACAGTGATTATTCAAGCTTAATGATAAAAAAGGAAATGAACGCTACTGCAGGAAATGGCAATGATTTGAGAGCACGACAACTTATTAATAACAGTTTAATAATTGTTACTTACGGGTTATCTATAGGATTTACAGATAAAGATTGGTGGGTATATATAATCAATTGGTTAAAACAAAGTAATAATAGGATTTTGATAATTCATTGGTATGAGCCAGATAGTATTAATGAATCAATTCCACAAACGAAGTTTTTAAAAAGGAGACAGATTATTGCTAGAATTAAAGAGGTAACAGAAATGGGAGATGTAATAGATAAATTAAATGAAAGGATTATTATCTATTTTAATAAGAATATTTTCAATTTTAATTTATTATCAAATGATAAAATATGTATTGCATAAAATATTTATCAATTAATATTTTATGTTTTAATATAATTGTATTGTTCTTAAGACATAATATGATGATTTTTAAAATTATTTTTGATGGATAATTTATCATAACAAGTTCAACATAATATAAAAACTCGATGAACGCTGCTGTATCTACCAATTTAAAAATTCAGGTATTAGCATAAGAAATATCGCAAAAGCCCTGAATTGTTCACCGAAACAGTTTAATATATACTATAGATTGAGTGAAATAAATGGATACGAACCATATTTTATTGTAGAAACAGACAACGAAATTTTTATGATTGATATAAAAATAAATAGCGATTTTAAGAGTGAGCATGTTATATAAAAAGTAAAAAATAGCTAAAGAATATTGTAAGGCTGTATTATAATGGAATGCATGGAGTGATGGCAATCTTTGGACATATATTTTGATTTCACATGATGAGATATGATTGAATTCTGCTTTTAACACTTGGTTGAGAATAGAGCCCGGTATGAGTAAATAGAAATATTAATCATATCTCATTTGGAAGATTATGAAAAAAGGAGGGAATGTATGATTGTTTCAAAATTGGAACTTTACAATTTTAGACAGTTTAAGTCAGAAGATGATTCACCCGGTTTATCAATATGTTTTCATAAAGGATTAAATGCACTAATTGGAGAAAATGATGCAGGTAAAACAGCAATTATAGATGCTCTTAAACTTATCCTTCTTACTCAAAGTAACGAATACATTCGTCCGATGGATGAAGATTTTTATGTGGATGAAAATGGAAATGCGGTAAATGAATTTCAAATCAAGTGTTTACTTGATGATTTTTCTCAAAATGAAGCAAAAAATTTTATCGAATATTTATGTTTTAAGAAATGTGGAGAGATAATAAAGTATTCCTTGAATTTATTTTATCGTGCTTGGAAAGACAAGAATAGAATATATTCTGAATTACGCGTTGGTTCTATTGAAGATGGTCTTGTTTTAGATGGAAAAGCAAGAGAATTACTCAAGGCTGTATACTTAAAACCTCTTAGGGATGCTGAGCGAGAAATGAGTGCTGGGAGGAATTCAAGATTTGCCCAAATATTATCTGGACATTCGCTGTTTATCAACAAAGAAGAGCATAAACTTATGGAAATTCTTTCAAAGGCTAATCAAGATATAGAAAATTATTTTACTAAAGATGAAGGAAAAGTTGTTTTAGATACCATTAGAAATAATTTATCTGCTTTTAATGTTGCAGAAACATCGTCGGAAGCGCAAGTGAAAGTTACTGATATTCACTTAAAGAAAATATTAGAGAGCCTATCTTTAAGAGTTTCAGAGGTGAATCCAGGATTGGGAGAATTAAATCTACTATTTATTGCAGCAGAATTGTTGCTGTTAAGTTCTGATTCGGTTGGTGGATTAAGACTTGCTTTAATAGAAGAACTAGAAGCACACCTACATCCACAAGCACAACTTAGGCTAATAGATTATTTACAAAAAGAATATGATCATACGGGCACACAAATTATTATATCGACACATAGTACAATTTTGGCTTCAAAAATAAATCTAAAAAATGTCATTTTACTAAAGAATAAAGCTGCCTATGATATGGCGTATGAAAATACAGGATTAGAAAAAGGAGACTATTTATTTTTACAACGATTTTTAGACGCAACAAAAGCAAATCTATTTTTTGCAAGAGGAATACTAATGGTTGAAGGTGATGCCGAGAATCTATTACTTCCTATTTTAGCTGATCTTATAGATTGTCCACTTGAAAAATATGGTGTTTCTATAGTTAATGTTGGAAGTACAGCTTTTTTAAGATATTCTAAAATTTTTATAAGAAATGATGGTGATAAAATAGACATACCCGTATCAGTGCTTACAGATTGTGATATTGAGCCTACTTATAAAAATGATGATAGCAATAAGATTTTTGATGAAAGAATACAAGAAACTAAAGAAGCTGTTTTAAAAAAAGAGAATAAATATACAATGGGATCAGTTAAAGGCTTTGTTTCACCTAGATGGACGTTGGAGTATTGCTTAGCGTTGAGTTGTCTTCAAAAATTATTCCATAAAGCAATCCGCTGTGGGAAAAAAATAAAAAATAGTGATAAATATATACTTACAAAAGATAAAATGGATGAAATAGAAAGTGAAATTAAAGAAGATTGCGAGAAATGGAAGGATTTATCTGATTCTGAAAAAGCATATAAGATATATAAGCTGATGTTAGATGATTCTGGAAAAAGCAATCTAAAAGCTATTGTTGCACAATGTTTAGCTGCATTGATAAAGATAAATATTTCTATACTACCTGAAGGAATTACAGAATTAGATATGTTTGACCTTGATCTATATCAATACAAGATTGATGAGTCTAAGAAGCAGAAATTTAAAAATGGAGTTATGACTGATCCTTATCTTAAATACTTGATTGAAGCTATAAAATATTCAGTTAACATTGAAATTTAAAGAAGGGAATGATAATTGAGTGTGTAACATACATATTTCCGATAAAGAAATAGAAGAAATTGAAAAAATTTTGTTACCTAAATCATGTCATTTTGCAGATGATGCAAGAAACGTTATCCGTTGTTGGAAATCATCTGAAATTGTAGCTTGCCCGGGGAGTGGAAAAACGACAGTATTACTTGCTAAGTTAAAAGTATTGGCTGAAAAAATGCCTTTTCCTGACGGAACAGGAGTATGTGTTTTGTCGCATACAAATGTTGCAGTTAATGAAATAAAAACAAAATTAAGTAAGTATGCTGATAAGTTAATGGGTTATCCAAATTATGTAGGGACTATACAATCTTTTATTGATCAATATGTCACGAGACCTTATTTGAAAAATATAATAAAATCATCAATTCAGATTGTTGATGATATAACATACGCAAATTATTTTTATAATTTGATTTGGGAAGATATGCGCAAGACATCTCCATATAATAGTTTGCGTTATTTTATAAAGTATAAAGTTAAAGATGGTTCTAGCAAGTTTAGTAATCAAGTTGACTATATTCAAAATTTATATTGCCAAGATGGTGCTTTGTATGTCTATGGTCAAAAGAAAGCTATTGCAGGTAGAGATTCTTTATCAGCAATACAATATATTCAAGCAAAAGAATCTTTGCTAAAAGACAATGGGATAATTACATATTCTGATGCTTATAAATATGCAAATGAGGCGATTTCACAATTAACTTCGGAATATACTGACTTATTTTCAAAAAGGTTTCAATATGTGTTTGTGGATGAATATCAAGATTGTAATTTATTACAAAGACAAGTTTTGAATAAACTGTTTGATAAAAATGTAACCTGTATATTTCGTGTTGGAGATCCTGATCAAGCAATATATGATTTGGATAATAATGATAGGGAAGATTGGAATCCAGGTGAGGATAGTATTGAAATGGCTTGTTCTAATAGATATGGTCAAGAAATTGCTGATTTTTTAGTGAATTTAAGGACGGGTAAAAGAAAAATTGAGTCAACAAGAGGATATTTAAAATATATTCCGACACTAATTGTATTTAATGACAATTCAAAAAATAAAGTTATTAAAGTATTTATTGATGTGTTGAACCAATATGAATTGTTTGATTCGGATGGTGTTTATAAAGTCATTGGACTTGTAAAACGAGAAGAATTAAAAGGTTTGAAAATAGGTGATTATTGGGATGGCTTTGATCCAAATCAGAACTTAAGAAAAACAAACAGATACTGGAACCATCTTTATATAATTGCAGAAGAAATGAAGAAAGGAAAACTTTATTTAGCTGAAAAAGAAGTTCGAAAAATCTTATGTGAAATATTTAATTTTGTGGGGAGAATTAACCTTGAATCAGGTTCTAAATATACATTAACTTCTATAAAAAAGATTCTCTTTGACAAATATTATGATTTATATACGGATTGTTTGATTAACTTGTCTATGCTGCAGGATTATAATATAGAAAAAATTAATTATGAAATACAATATATAGTTACCAATATTATAGGAAAGGAATGCAATGATGGGGATGTAATTTCAAAAATTCCGTTTTACTATATGGATAAATCAACTGTAAAGAGTCAGTACAAGTTACAAAAGAATATTATTTTTGATGAAAGTTATGAAAGAAAAATAGTATTTGATACGGTCCATGGTGTTAAAGGTGAAACTCATGATGCGACCTTATATTTGGAAACAGAGAAAAATCGATCATCAGATATAAAACGTATATTGCCATATTTAGGTGTTGGAAAGTTAGGATCAGGAAAAGAAGTCGAACAAAGTCGCAAGTGTGTTTATGTAGGGATGAGTCGACCTAATAAATTACTTTGTTTAGCTATTCAAGAATCCACATATGTAAAATCTAAGGGCGCTTTTGCAAATTGGGATATAATTGATTGTAGGAGTGTATAAAATGATGTAACTGATATAGATAAGAACAGCAAATAGTGAAGTTTATTGCTCTAATTTATATATATTCTTTACTCATAACTATTTCACACCTGAATTTATTAGATTGCAAATGAAATAAAACAAAAACGGAAAGAAATAAGAATATATTATTATTCAAAGGGATATGGAATTTAATTTTTCAATTCACAAAAAATTTTTTATTCATAAAATTTCATAATATAATATACCATCTTCCATCTAAATAGTTTATAATAGGAAAGCATGTTATAAATGCAAATGATAGGGGAGAAGGTTTGATATGATAAAGTTTTTTAAAGCTAATATGGAGCCTAGAAAAGGGTTACGTATTGCAGAAGTTATTATTTCTATTTTATTATGTGTTGCTTCTATTGTATCTATTGGATATGGTATGTTTCAAGTTAATGCCAATGTCAATGATGCAAAGTTTATCCAAAGTATAGAAATGACTAGAGATAGGGAACTAGAAGATTATAGTGAGGATAATACAGTTTGTGATGTTACATATGTAAGTGGGGATAAGCAATTAGTTGTTTCTTATTCATATGAAGATTACGTTCAATTAGAAGATGATAGTATTACAGCATATGAGTATGAAACTGATAATGGAACAAAACTATATTTTGATCATCAAAATATAACAGATCAGGAAATACAGCATTCATACGGGCAAGTCAAAGCCAATGAATTAACACCTGTGTTTAATTTTGGAATTGCTTCATTTATTTTGATGATATCTGTATTAATTATGACATTATTTGCAAAACAGTTTACAACATATGAAAAATCATGGTTTTTATCAATCATGGTATTGGCTACGATTATTTCAGTTATTTTTCCAGAAGAAAGTGCAAATGGTGTTAATGGAATTATCATCATGTTGCTTTATTTACTAGATACATTCCTGAATATTCTTTGTGAGTTACTTATTTCTAAGCAATCAAGATACAATTTCCTTGTTTCTGTATTCGTAGAAATCGTAGAAATAGCAATGTGTGTTGTCTTAATGTATCGTTTTGCGACAATGGTCACAACATTATTGTTCTGGTTACCAATTGATATTATTAGTTATATTAACTGGTCAAGACATAAAGATGAAGAAGAAAGTGAATTGACAGTTGTTAGAAAACTTAAAGGATACCAAGAAGTTTTAGTCATTGTAGGTATTGTGGTTTGGACAATTGTTGTAGGATATTTTATTAGTGGTTTAGATATCTCAACAGATTTTTACAACAACCAATTATTAGAAACAGCCATTATATATATTGATGCCTGTGCATCAGCTGTAGGAATTGCGAACGGATTGTTTATTTTCTTTAGATTAAGGGAACAATGGATTGCATGGTATATTTGTGCATTTCTTGAAGCTGTTATTAATGTGATTTCTGGACAATATGTTTTATTAGTTCTTAAATTAGGTTACTTTACAAATACAACATATGGTTATATCAAGTGGAGTAAGTATATTCAGTCACATTCACAAGAAAAACAGACCCAAATATCTGCATGAGTCTTGTAGATTGGCTATAAAATTGATAAAATAAGCATGAAAGAAAATCTTAAAAAATATAAGGAGTGAAAAATATGGCTATATCAGCGGGAGATTTTAGAACAGGATTAACTTTAATTGTTGATGGTGATCCTTGCCAGGTATTAGACTTTCAACATGTAAAACCAGGAAAAGGTGCAGCTATCTTGAAAACAAAAATGAGAAACTTAAAGACAAATGCAATTCAAGAAAGAAACTTTAATGCAAATACAAAATTTGATCAAGCTAATATTTCAAGAAAAACAGCACAATATTCATATAAAGATGGATCAACATTCTATTTCATGGATATGGAAACATATGAAACATATGAATTAGCTAATGATCAAGTTGGAGATACTCAATATTATATTATTGAAGGTTCAGAAGTTTCATTAATGTTCTTTGAAGGTGATTTATTATCAGTATCTGTACCAGAAAAAGTAGAATTAACAGTTGTAGAAACTGATCCAGCTATTAAAGGAGCACCATCTAATCAAACAAAAGATGCTGTGACTGATACAGGATTATCATTACGTGTTCCTCAGTTCATTGAACCTGGAGAAAAAATTGTTGTCTTTACAGCAGATGGTAAGTATGCAGGAAGAGCTTAATCAAGCTCTTTTTTTCAAAGATGAATAAAGTTGTATTAATTACAGGTGGAGCACAAGGCATTGGAAAAGCCATTGCTTTGGAACTTGGAAAACAAGGTTATGATATTGTGATTAATTATCTCACATCCAAAAAAGAAGCTCATGCATTAAAAGATATGATTATAGACAATTATAGTGTACGATGTATGGCTATCCAATGTGATGTTTCTAAGGAAGATGAAGTTGATCAAATGATATCTTCTATTGAATTAGAACTGGGTGGTGTTGATATTTTAATTAATAATGCTGCTGTTGATTTATCTAATCTTTTTCATTTGAAAAATGCTGAAGAATTTAGAAAGACTTTAGATGTCAATGTTGTAGGTGCATTTAATTGCAGTAAACGTGTTTATCGACATATGTTAGATCAGGAATATGGCAGAATTATTAATATTTCTTCAACTAATGGTATCAATACTTATTATCCTATGTGTATAGATTATGATGCTTCTAAAGCAGCATTGATTTCCATGACGCATAATCTTGCTTTTGAGTTTGCTCCATATGTTAATGTCAATTGTATTGCTCCAGGTTTTATCGGAACAGAAAATGAGTTGGACGGATATGATGAAGAGTTTTTAAAAGAAGAAGTTAAAAAAATTATGGTTAATCGATATGGTAATCCTCAAGAAGTGGCTTATCTAGTCAAATTCTTAATAAGTGATGAAGCTAATTTTATTAATAATACTGTCATACGTATTGATGGTGGACAAAAGGGAAGTTGTTAATCCAACTTCCCTTTCATGTTTGATAATGCAAGTAAAATAGATAATTTTCCATATTCAAATGTTAATCCACCTTGTATGTAAAGTGTATAAGGTTCAATAACAGGGGCATCAGCACTTAATTCAATGGTGCTTCCTTGTGTAAAGCTACCTGCAGCCATGACTTCATCAAAAGGATAACCTGGCATAGGGGCAGGTAAAACTTGAACGAATGAATCAATAGGGCTTGTCTGTTGAATCCCTTGTGTAAAGTTCACTAAATTATCTTTTGTTTTGAGTTCTAAAGTTTGAATGATATCTGTACGTGGCTCATCATAACGAGGAGATACATTAGAATATCCTAATTTTTCTAACATATACGCAGAAAATACAGCTGTTTTTAAAGCATTTTTAACAGCATTAGGAGCCATAAATAAACCTTTAAAGAAAGTATTGTTTAAGTTAAAATTAGCGCCTAAATCTTTTCCAATACCAGGAGCAGTCAAACGTTCAGCAACCATATGAATAAGTTCCTGATTTCCTGCTATATATCCACCAGTAGGTGCAATTCCACCACCGAGGTTTTTCATTAAAGAGCCTACAACCACATCAGCTCCAACATGACCAGGTTCTTTGTCTTCTACTAACTCACCATAACAGTTATCGACCATAATAATGACGTCTTTATTTACTTCACGAATCTTTGAAATCATACGTTCAATCTTTGAGATAGAAAGAGATTGGCGATGTGAATACCCTCTAGATCTTTGAATTTCAACAAGTTTGATATTATTCTGTTTTAATCTCTCTACAATTTTCTCATCATCAAAATCATCATTGACTAATTCAATCTGTTCATATTTCACACCATTAGCCTTTAATGATTGTGTAGAATTTCCACTTAACCCAATCATTTCTTGTAAAGAATCATATGGTGCACCAGATAAAGAAATCATGGTATCTCCATGTTTTAATAAAGCAGAAAGCGTTAAATATAATGCGTTTGTTCCACTCATAATCTGAGGGCGAACTAAAGCATCTTCACAACCAAGAACAGTCGCAAAGATTTTTTCTAATTTATCTCTTCCTTCATCATAATTTCCATATCCATTAATATCTGCAAAATCAGAATAAGAAACTCTATTTTCTATAAATGCTGATAAGATACGATTAGAATTTATTAAAGCTATTTCATCTATTTTTTTATAAATATTATTTAAAATATTTTCTGATTCTTTTGCCATTTCCAGTATATCTGGATGAATTTGTTCTAATATCATGTCTATAATCCTCCCATCAAATGTCCATTGTCTATTATACACGAATATTGATAGTTTGTATTAAAATATTTCTATCACTTTCAATGAATAATTATTATATTTTATAAAAATAAAGTTATAACACGATAATCATGCTATAACTCTATTTCATCTATGCGTTTTGTTTCATCTTCATGACATATAAGTTGAATATGTTCATCAACAATGAGATAACTTTCACCATATATTGTTTCGTGTTTATCAATGAGTAAATAACTTCCATCAACCAATACGATGAACGGATGACCAATGCTATCTTTATAAGTGATATCTTCATATAATCTCATACTATCTAAGTATCTATCTTTAACCATTTGATAATGAGGAATAATATTCGTTTTTGTGAGATTCAAACCACTTATCCATCTTTGAAATTTTGGATTTATAGCTTCGCCATCTTCTTCAGGTTGACAATAAACAATATCTGCACTATTCATACTACCAGCACTAATACCAATGATAATTCCATCAAAATCTTTAATTTTTTCTCGAAGTTGAATATCTTTAAAAAATTGATTTTGAGTAGGAACATGACCTCCGCCTAATAAAATAACATCATATTGTTGAAGTTCATCTTTGGTAAAGTCACTATATCTTCTATCAATCAGATCAAAACATTGAATAGAAAAATTTTCTTTTAAAAAAGTTTCTCTAAAGAAGTCACACATCTCATCATTTTGTTCATAGGCATCAGGACTAGCGGCAATGATACAACAACGACTATGCTCTTTCCAATATTTTCTCAATTGTTCTACAAAATGATTTTTCTTATCTAAACCATCTACTTTTCTACTGCCATCTAATGGACCAGTAGGACTACTTGTTAAAAAGATAATCATGATTTTATCACCTCTTATTTTTATATATAAATTATAAAAGATGGAAAAATAGTTTTCAAATAAAAGTGTAGAATGAATAATAAAACGATTTATTTCTTTAAAGGTGATATGATTTAATCAAAATTTTGTTATAATATATCAATAACTGAAGGAATGGGGTAAACTATGAAGAAATCAAATAAACAATTAGAAATGTTGTTAAAAATACAAAAAGCTTTTGAAAGTTTAAAGGAAACAATGACTTATTATGAAAATATTTCTATTGATGATTTAATACTTGAACTATCGAAACATGGGATTATTTTAAGTGAACAGGAGATTCTTGATAAGTATCAGGAATACTATAATAGTAAAGATGTAGATGATTATTTTTATGAAAGAAATTTAGAACTATGGGATCGTTTGGAAAATAAAAAAGGATTTTTAAGTTCTGATGCTTTAACATGGTTGATTCGTAAAATTATTGAAAAGAACTATGATGTGGAAACATTATGTGATCCTTATTTCATTATGAATAGAATAGATGCTCTTGATAATGTTTCTAAAAAACAGTATCAGGAAAAAGTCTTAGGGATCATAGAATCACTTGTAGAATATGCGAAAAAAAGAAATATATATAAAATTGAAGGCATGTTAGAAATGTATGATGTCAATGTCATTTTAAAGGATGAAATCAGAAGATGTCATTAAAGAGATGCTCATTTTAAGAAAGTCTTACAAAGTTATTATGATACCTTTGAAGACGCAGATTATAGCATTTATAAGATAAAATAATACTTTCATAGACAAAACCATAAGATTGTTTATTTAATCTTCACAATGAGGGATTAGAATAATAATTGTAAGGAGGTTATTTGTATGATGTGGGATTTTAATTTTATAGATGAATTTAAATATAACTGGAATGAGAAAATAAAAAAATGGAAAACTATTTATATTGTGCTAAGTATTCTCATGATTTTAGCTGGTATTGTCTGTTTATTTTTCCCTTCTCAGATATATGATATTATCAAGATTATAGCAGGTATTGTGATGATTGGATATGGAATATATTCTCTTATCAATTATCATATGAGTATCAGTTTTTTTAAAAATCCATTTGATGTTGTTTATGGCATGATTCATATTTTATTTGGTATACTCATTATGATAATGCCATCTATGTTGACAGCAGTGACATTAACATATATACTTGCATTCATTTTATTGTTTTATGGTGCAGAAAAGATTGCTTTTGCACAAAGATTAAAATATTTTAGAATTATGGATACAAAACCATATAAATTTAGTGGTATTGTCATGATTATTGTTGCTATTATTTTCTTTATTTTGCCAGTGACTGTTGCTTTAGCAATTAATTACATCATTGCTTTTTACTTATTGGTTGATGGTGTTACATTGTTTATTGAAGCATTGAATCTTAAAAAAATAGATTAAATGGAAAATCAAAAAATGATTTTGATATCTATGTTTTCTCTTTTATGCTAGAATAATAACTAAGGGAGGAATATTATGAAGTTAAGTAGTTCAAAGAAATTTCATTTTTCAATGGATGTTGCCTGGGAAGCCTTACATAAAGCAAGTCAATTAGATGTTGAGCCAGGAAGTACTGTAAAAGTTATCTCTGATACACAGTGGGAAGCACATAATGAGGAATCTGACTCTGTCACAGTTTATACAGCATCTTTCGATGAAGCAGAAAAGAAGGTCGTTATAGAAGGTACAAGTCAAAAAAAGCATGAACATGATTTTATTTATTTGACACTTATACCATTAGACGATCAGGAAGTACAGTTGGATATTGAAGTTCAAATTAATACAGGTGTTCATTTTATTGCGAAAGCACTAGGAGCATTGATTGCGAAACCTGCACAAGAAATTATAAGTAAACATATTTATCATAATTTTGAAGCCTTATGTACAGGACAAGAAACAAAAACGATGACTTCTGAAGAATTAAAAGAACTTGCGAAAAAGCATTATGAAAAATAAAAAGAAATCATCATTGATTTCTTTTTAACTTTAGAATATAAAACAGAAAAAATTAAAGGAAAAAAACAAAGGGTATATGGAAAATATTAAAAAGTGTTACATCAACTTATTAAGGGATCATTTATTGTGATGATCCTTTTTTCAATATTTATTGGATCAAAAAAACGAAGGAAATCAGATGATATAGAAGAAAAATCTGTTATAATAATGATAGAATTAAAAAGGGGTTGTTTAATATGAAGTTAAGTTACGAAGAAGAAATGACAATGTTGAGACAAATGCAAGATGGTTTTATGAGATATCACCAAAGAGAAGAGTATTTGAAAAATATTATCTATTGATGACTTATTAAAAGAAATCAATAAGTTGGGTTTTCAGTATACTGAACAAGAAATACTGAATAAGTATAAAGAATATATGAGTGTAACAGATACTGATGATTATTTTTTTTAAAAAAGATCGACTTAGTTGGGAAGTTGTTGATGATAGGGCACAAATGCTGAATTCTGATGCTTTGCTTGAACTCATATGTAAAATAGTCAAAAAGCATTATGATATAGAAACGTTATGTGATCCATGGTTTATCATGGATAGAATAGATGAAATTGATTACGTTCCAAAAAACAAAGCTCAGGAAAAGATATTGGGAATTATTGAATCTTTAGTAGAATATGGAAAATGAAGACATATAAATAGTGTTGAAGAATTTATGAAAGATTATGATATCAATGCTATTTTAAAAGACCAGATTCGTAGATGTCATCAAAGAGATGCCCACTTTAAGCAAGTGATAAAGAGTTATTATGATACATTTGTAGATGTCGATCATAGTATTTATAAAATAAAGTAGAAGTATTATATATCTTGTAAAGAAGTGAAGGAGATTATAAATGATACCACAATATAATGAAATGTATAATGAAGTTTTAGATGTATTAAATAAACATCAGAAATTAAGAGTACGTGATATTGTTCAAGAAGTTTCAGATGTACTCAATTTATCTGAAGATGAAAGAAGACAAACACTTGAAAATAGTAATAAAACAATTATTTATCAACGTATAGGATGGACAAAAACTTATCTCACAAAAGCAGGATTAATTAGATCGGTTGAAAGAGGTGTTTATCAGATTACACCTCAAGGAGAAAAAGTATTAGCATCGCAAGTTCATATAGATGATCAGTTTTTAATGCAATATGATGATGTTAGAGATTTTGTAAATCGTCATAATGAAAATGATGATAAGAAAGATGAAAACAAAAAACCTACACCATTAGAAAATATTGATCAGTCTATTAAAATGATTTCTTCACGATTAAGTGATGAATTATTAGATATGATTCTTTCCAAAGAACCTATCTTTTTTGAAAAACTTGTTTTAGATTTGTTAGATAGAATGGGATATGCATATGATGAGGAATCTATTATTTCAACAGATTATTGTGGAGATGAAGGTATAGATGGAATCATCAAAGAAGATAAGTTTGGTTTTAGTAATATCTATGTTCAGGCAAAGAGATGGAATAGAAGTGCTGTAGGTAGACCAGAGATTCAAAAATTTTATGGTGCAGTTGCTGGTCAAGGAGGCACAAAAGGATTATTTATCACAACATCAACATTTACAAGAGAAGCTATTGATTATGCTCAAAAACAACTTCAAGTGAAATTGATTTTGGTCGATGGAAAAATGTTAACAGACTTAATGATTAAATATAATCTAGGAGTCAGTGTTGTAAAAACCTATGAAATCAAACAATTAGATGTTGATTATTTTGATAGTGAACTTGTTTAATATAAATCATTATAAACAATGACAATCCCTTAATGAATAAGGGATTTTTTTATTGTGTTTTAAAGATGTTTTATCGGCAAAATATTTTAAAGATATATATGTAAAAATATTTATTTTTTGCCGATAGAGGTATATAATATAAATGGTGATTTTATGAAATATTTATCAGTATCTCAAATAGCAAAAAAATGGAATTTATCCGAAAGAACAGTAAGAAATTATTGTGCACAAGGACGAATTGATGGTGCATTTATAACAGGTAAAACATGGAATATACCTGAAAATGCTATGAAACCTGAAAGAAAGCCTAGACAAAGAAATAAGCAACAAAGTTTATTGGATATTTTACAAAGAGAAAAAGCTTCCCACTTATCTGGTGGCATATATCATAAGATACAAATTGATTTGACTTATAATTCTAATCATATTGAAGGAAGTCAATTAAGTCATGATCAAACAAGATATATTTTTGAAACACATACAATAGGTGTATCTAAAGAAGCTATTAATGTTGATGACATTATTGAAACAACAAATCATTTTAGATGTATTGATATGATTATAGATGAAGCACATTATCAGTTAAGTGAAACTTTTATAAAAAAGTTGCATAAAATGTTAAAAACAGGTACTTTAGATAGTCAAAAAGATTGGTTTCAAGTAGGAGATTATAAAATCATACCTAATGAAGTCGGTGGTCAAGAGACAACTTTACCAGAAAATGTTTCATCAGAAATAAAGCTACTTCTTAATGATTACAATCAATTAAAAAATGTCACTTTAGATGATATATTAGATTTTCATGTGAAGTTTGAAAAAATACATCCTTTTCAGGATGGTAATGGAAGAATTGGAAGACTTATTATGTTTAAAGAATGTCTAAAGCACCATATTGTACCTTTTATTATTACTGAAGAATTAAAGTGGTTTTATTATAGGGGAATTAAAGAATGGTATAGAGAAAAAGGTTTTTTAAGAGATACATGCTTGACAGCGCAGGATGCAATGAAAAAGTCATTAGATTATTTTAGAATTTCTTATAATAAGTAAAAAGTATCCAGTGAATACTTTTTACTCTTGGGCATTTCCCCGCTGCTTGCGGCGTAGTGCCCAATGTTATAAAATAACATTGGGGTGATTACAAATGCCAGATAGTATTTATATTCATAATTCACATAATGTATCGAATCTTGTTTACCATTTCGTCTGTCCAACAAAATACCGCCGCATAGTCATAACAGAAACAGTGGATGAAAGCTTGAAGCAAATATGCGAAGGAATAGAGCTGAGATATGATTGGAAAACATTTCTTGAAATAGGTGCAGATAAAGATTATGTGCACTTTCTTGTGCAATCAACACCAGATTATAGTCCAACCAAGATTATAACAACAATCAAAAGTATAACAGCAAAACGCATATTTGCTGAACATCCTGAAGTGAAGAAACAGCTTTGGGGAGGAAGTTTTTGGAGTGGCGGTTTTTTTGCATCGAGCGTGGGGCGCTACGTAAGTGAGCAAACAATAAAAGAATATGTGAAAAATCAAGGTAAACAAGATTCCTATGAACAAATACTATTAAAGTTGTAATCACAAAGGTTTTGAACTACCCCGTCGCAAATGTCCGGTGGACATTTGCGACGGGGTAGTTTATTAATCAAATATAATAGGAAGAAGTTTTGTAAATATTATTAATATAGATACAAATCCTAAAAATTTTGATTTATTCCTCTTATTTGTTTGATATATTTTGTGGTTTCTCTTTTTTGATATATAATTTTATTATCATCACTTAATGATGAAATCTGTAGAAAGAAAAAAAGATAATTAAATTTCTCGACTAAAGTTTTAATTATCTCCGCCCATAAGAACAATATGATAATAACTAAAATCAAAATAAATATTAAGCATATTCATCATCTATCAAGTCATTTACTTCAGCATATTTATAATCGGTCTGTTTCCAATATCAATTTGGATATGATTCCTTGCCCTTATTGTGGAAAATGCCACTGGTGTTTCCATGCCTACTACCAGAGATCTTTTTGTATGAGTAATTGTACTTTCAAGATTACTATTACAAGAATTATCTGCATGGAATGCGGAAGAACTCATTCTATCCTTCCTGATTTTCTTGTACCCTATTCCACAACTATTTCTTCTAACATCATTGAAGCAATCGTCAATCCTGATCATTCTGGCCTTGATGATTCACATCTTTCATACTGGAAGAATAAGTGTAATACTCGTAGGAACATTTCATATTTTTTTCTGTGTATTATTTCAAAACGATCTTTTTCATGTGTCATTTTATTTCCACATGACTTTTTGGTATTTTCATGTTCACCGTCTTATAATGATGATGTAAACAATAAAACGGAGGTGAGAACATGTTAAGCGAAAATGATATCAAAAATATCTTGATACAGATTGTGTAAATATCAATTTTACTAAGATATATCATGTCTATGATGACTTCATTATCGAACTGAACTTTAACTCAAAAAAATAGAAATGTGCTGTATGTTTATATTCTTTATCAATGATAAAAGGTATATTATAAAAAGACCATCATCTATTCTGTCTACAATAGCATACCTTGTATCGTTAGATACAGGACAAGATATTGTTATCAGTCCATTACATACTTTTTATGCGGACAATCCTTTTTCCTGCAAAGATTCTGCCATTCTTTCTTATGGATGCATCGAATATTTTTGGAATGCTCAAGAATTTTTCTATAATCATTTTCAATGACTATTTTAAAGTATCATATTTTTTCATCTTCTGTTGATTCCATCCATGGCAAGTATGTCAATATTTAAAGAAGTTCATTTGGAATATGTATTTTTTGATAAGAGATATACATTCAAAAGTAAGGACAGCAAATATATGTGCGATTCATGAATATGATTCAAAGACTAACACCGTACATTCTCTAATTATTTCTTCAAGATTCATCATGAAGAAATAAAAGATATTATATACTTGTTCATATAATTTATGGAAAACATATAAAATAAATTTAAGTCAAGAATTGTCCTAAGTTTTATGCTTCTGGTGTCAAAAAGAATATCACAAGTAAAGGCTTATGTCATAAACATACAAAAAATCTCCAATAAATTGCTTAAAAGATTTCTTGAAACACTGGATAAAGAAGAAAAAATGAAACTAGATAAGGTAAAAGAGACTATTTACCTTAACGAAAAGTTTTCAAAGTTTTATAGAAAAGAAACACATGATAATAGTAGGAAGGAACTGGAAAATATCGACATTGAATACATATAATGTTCAATAAAGAAGATTGAGTTTTCAGATACGGTTTTAGGATAGAAGAACAGGATTAATTCGATATTGATTGAGGACCACAACAACATAATCAAACTTCTCAGTACAACTCAAAATGATTATCAATGTTGAGATAGATTCAAAAACTGAGTCTTTTGTAGCTTGATAATGTCACAATTATAAAACGTATAATGACGCAATCAGATATAAGCCTAAAGACAACAAGAAAAAAATGAGGGACATAACAAATACGAGTTTCTCATATACAGATATGGATATGAAGATGAATATGAGCTTTTTTATTAAAATCATGGAAAGAATGAAAGTGCATTGGCTATGTTATCGAAGAAAAAAAGTGTTCTTATATTTATGTCAAGGAATATGGTTTTTTTATTAATATAAATTTGCATATGTATATTTTTATAATATAAGTGATTTTATTTTTGTGTTGTATGAAAGTTGAATATTAGTTTAACTTATTTAAATGATTTTTCTGTACATGTATCTCATTTGTCAAATCAAGATTTATATTGTTAAAAACAGCAAAATATTTATGTAAATTTTATTAACAAAGAGAAAAAAGGTGTTAGAATATAATTATGATATTTCAAATAGAAAATTAATAGTTTATGTAAAAAATGTAGAAATATTGCCTAATAGCTACTTTAATTATAATAATGTTTGAAATATTAACGATTACAATGGATTGAAAGATGAAAGAAAATTTGTTTTGCTTTTGAAAAAATTATTACTTTAAATGAAATTTTTGATAGGACTAATTGTAAATTATGATATATTTCTAGGAAGTTTAGATTAATATTGTATTGAATAATATCGTATCAATATGTCTGAAAAATCAAATAATTTGTTTTGGGGAAGAAGGAATCATATGGAATTTGGTGAGATTATTAGAATTAATAATTTATTTGATTATGGAGTTAAATATTCAATTATCAATAAATTGATAGAATATAACATCACTTTGGATAAAATAAAAACATCTGATATAGAGTTGATAGTACAAATGGCAGACTATCACATCAGCTCATATCATGTAAATAAAATATCGAGAATACTTGCTAAAAAAGGTGATGAAGTATATAAGGAATGTTCAGTTCATATTCTTGATTATTTAGGGTTATCTAAAGGATTGGTGAGAAATTTAAAGAATAATAATATAACAATGATTGATTTGTCAAGTTGCAATGATGAACAAATGAAAATTAAATATGGATTTAATCAATCTACTGTCAAAAAAATAGACAATGTACTTGATAAATTTTTTGAAGAAGCAACTAAAATCAATAATAAAGAATTAATTGTTAAGGAAATATGTGAAGCACGGCAAAAAGTTGTTGAACAAAAAAACAGGAAATATATTTGTGAGTTTTGTGCTAATAACATTATGCAGGTTTTGAGCAATACCAAGGAACCACTTGATTTATTTGTGTTAAGCAAACAATTAAATACCCCTATGGATGATTTAAATAAAGCTATAACATATTTAATCAAGGCAAAGAAAATAGAAGCGACTTCTTTAGGATTTAGTGTTGTAAGAATTTCTCTGGAAGAATATTTAGAATCTATTAATGAAAATCCAAAAATTGATATTATAAAAATGAAATTATTACAAGGAAAGACCTTGCAAGAAATTGGAATGAAATATAATGTTTCTAGAGAAAGAATAAGACAAATAGTTTCGAAAGAAATTGATAAATTCCCATTGCTAAATGAAGACATTCACTATAAAATCTATACAAACTGTAGAATAACTAGAAAAAATTATTATAAATTATTTGGATATTGCCCTGTTGAGTATAATTATTTATCTACCAAATACAAATCAGGGAAAAGAGAAATTACTGAAACTGATTTAAAATTAGAAAAACTGACTCAACAAGAAATAGACAACTATCTTTACCCTGACAAGGATAAAACAAGTATCAAGTATTATAATGAAATAAAAAAGATTGTTGAAGAACAAAATGATTATTTTTCGAAAGAAAGCATTTATCAATTGTTTATAGCTGAGTATCCAGAATCGAATTTAAGTGAAAGAAATTTTGAAGCCAAAATGGAAAGATTGGATTTTATTGTTAATTCTGGACGTAATGGATTTAGATATTTTGATATGGATAAACTAATAGATGGAAATTTTTTGTTGCGTATTGATTTATCAAATTATAAATATAAGTGCGTTTCTTCGTTAAAAATTTTTAAAGATTATATTGTTGTTATGAATGATTATGGTATTAAAAATGAATATGAATTGCATAATATTTTAAGATATTTTTATGAAAATGGATTATTAAATTATGAATATATTTGTTTTAAACGAATGCCCATAATTGAGTTTAATAGTGTTACAAAAGAGGCTATAATGAGTCAGACAATTAAAAACTTTTATGGAAAGACAATTGATGATTATCTTGAGTATTTATATGAAGAATATGGTTTTCGAAAAGACACCTTTGGTACCATACTTTCTTCTTCATATTCAAGATATATTGAAGATGGGAAAATTATTGCATATGATTCTCTATCTTTAGAAGAGATTAATAGATTAAAGTCTATTTTAGTTGATGATTTTTACAGTCTAAAAGATTTTCAATCAAAAGTGGAGTCTATGGGTATGCCATTTAATAAAATGACACAGTACAACACAAAAATGATAGGATACAAGAAATATGAAAAGTATTATTTGAGTTTAAAGTATTCGACATTGAAAGAATACTTTACATCAATCATAAGTCAAAAAGATGTATTTGATAAAAACGATTTTCTTGATTTTTGGAATAATATGACGTTCAATGGTGTTTTAAATAAGTTAAAAAGTAATTTAGATATCTTTGAGTATCAACCAAATCATTATATTAGTTATAGAAGATTGAATGAGAGAATTGGTGTAACGAAAGAAAATCTTATCAATCTAAAAAATCAGCTAAAGAATATGTTCTCAAAAACTATATTTTTTACTATGAAATATGCTTATAAGAATGGCTATAAAGATGTATTTCAAGACTATGATTTTAAAGATTGTTTTTATAAAGGCATGTTTATATACGATAATGATGTACAGATGGTATCTGTTAATGGAACGATTCTGTTTGGGATAACAGATCAGTCAATTAGCGTTAATAATCTAATTGAAGATATATTGAGAAAAGAAAAAAGTATAAGCAGATACAATCTGAATCATGTTCTTATTGAAGATTATGGAATTGAGCTTGAATTATTTGAATTGAAAAATGCCATGCATCACTTTAACGGTTACTACTGTGATGTTATGGATAAATTTTACATAACATATGATTTATTTTTGGAGGAAATTTAGTATGAATTTTGAATTATTTAATGGATTAAATGAAGGATATGTTGTCCCTACTGATCTTAGTAGAAAGTTGACAATAGATGGAATAACAAAGGCATATCAGGTATATAAAATTAGAATTGATAAATTATTTTATAATGATCAAAATGATAGGATTGCCACATGGATAAGCAAATATATTTCTGAACATGGTAATTTAGATGTAAATGATATTGAACATTATAATGATATTATTCAGGATTTTATTGTTAAATCTAATAAGGATGCTATTGATAAAACGAAAAAAAATATATCTTTGGTTGGTCAAAGAGAAGCAGGGGTTGTTTTAAAAGATGGTAGAATTATTGATGGTAATCGTCGTTTTACTTGTTTGAGAATGTTACATGGCGATAATTCTCTGGATTTTCAATGGTTTGAAGCAGTGATTTTAGATGCGGATATATATGCTAATGCCAAGCAAATAAAATTGCTGGAATTAATGATACAACATGGTGAAGAATCTAAGGTTGATTATGATCCTATTGAGAAAATTGTTGGTTTATATCATGATGTTATTGAAAGAAAATTAATTAAACCCCAAGAATATATAGACTCAACTGGCATGACTCCCAGTGAATTTAAGAAAAAGAAAAGTGAAGCTGAACTAATGGTTGATTTTTTAGAATATATCAATGCACCAAAACAATATTATTTAGCTAGAGAAATGGATTTGGATGGACCTTTGATTGAATTGGTTAATATTATGAACAAGGCAACAAATGAGGATGAACGTGAAGACTTTAAAATTGTGGGATTCAATGCCATCTTACTTAGACCAGAAAATGATATCACACGCTATATTAGAAATGAAATTAAGTCTATATTATTGTCTGAATATAAAAATGATTTCATTGAATCTCAAAACGAATTGGCAGAAGAAGTGTTAGATACACTTCCTGATAAATTATCTCGAGAGACTATCAATACAGTACTAAGAGAAGATGGGGATGGAAAACTAGTAGATAAGATGGCTAGAAATGTAGAAAAATATGATACAAGGCTAAAAAAGACTGAATTGAAAGAAAAACCACTCAAACAATTAAGAGATTCGTTGCAGACATTAGAAAAAATAAACCTTGACATTATTCCAAAAATGAAATCAAATCAATTGACAGAAATGCAATCGCTTTGTGATGATATTGAGGAACTTATTAATAATTTAAGAGACGTTATAAATGCTGAATGATTATAATTTTTTGCCAGTGTATAATTCATATGAAGACGATATCTTAAATGAATTCTATATTCCTGTGTTTTCTAATTCTATTTTAGTGGAAAGAGTTAGTGCATATTTTACAGGAAAAGCATTGTCGCAATATGCTCAAGGACTTGAAGTCTTTGAAAATAAAAATGGTAAATATAGATTAATTATATCAAATGAAATATCATCTGAAGATTTTGAAAGCATTAAAAAAGGTTACGAGATTAACAAAAAATTTATAGATAGTATGATAGAATCGTTTGATGATTTTTTGACAATCAAGGATATTCAAAACCTATCAAATCTATCATATTTGATTGCAAAAGGAATTGTTGAGATTAAGATTGCATATACAAAAAAGGGAATCTTTCATGACAAGTGCGCTATTTTTTGTGATGAGCTTGGAAATGAAATTTGTATGAGAGGGTCAAATAATGAATCACAAGCAGCAATTCAAGATAATTATGAATCGTTTGATTTGACCTGCAGCTGGTTATCGAGCAATTTTGATAAAGAAAAAATATATAAAACGAAAAAATATTTTTCTGCATTATGGAATAATATGATGACGGGTGTTTATGTTATGAACATACCAGACAAGTTGTATGATAAAATATTATCTTATAATAAGGGAAAAATTATTGTGGATGAGGTATACTTGATGGATAATTGTTTAATATTGGATTATGTTGACGGAAAAATGATGGGATATAACAAACTGGAAGACAAGGGAGCATTTGTTAATAGCCCAAAATTCAAATTAAATATTCGTAGGTATGTTGAAAGTATAGATTTGAAAAAAAATATCACTTTTAAAGGTGAATATGGATATCTAGAATATCAAAAAATAATTGGGAAAATTATTAATGTTTGTGACAAATTGCAATTGAAGTGTTCTGTTACATCTAGACTTCAAAAATATATTGACGAGCATAACCTGTATATTGATAAGCGTCGTAATTTAGGTGTTGCCATAAAGAATAAAGATTCATATTTATTAGATAGATATGAAAAATACAAGTCAATAGTTAATGGTTTGATGGATAGACAGCTAAGAGAACAACAAATGTGGGATTCTTTCTTTATGGCCATGATGCGTAAATCAAGCAATTTTTCAGTTCCTGGTTCAGGAAAAACATCTTCCGTTTATGGCGCGTATGCTTATATGAATAAATATGAAGAAGTGGATAAAATTGTCATGATTGGGCCGCTGAATTCCTTTGTTTCTTGGATTGATGAATTTTTAGCTTGCTTTGGTGAAAAGAAAAAATTAAGATGTTTAAATATTCATGATCGTCGTTTTAATACGTTAGAAAAGAAAAAAGCAGCACTTGTATTTCCTGAGAAAAAATACAACCTTATACTGGTTAATTACGAATCAGTTGGATCTTTAAAATATGAATTAAAAGAGATTATAAATAATCATGTTCTGTTAGTGTTTGATGAAGTTCATAGAATTAAATCACCAGTTGGTCAAATAGCTCAAAATTGCTTGAATGTTGCAAGTAAAGCAACAAGAGTTATAACAATGACAGGGACTCCAATACCTAATTCTTATTGTGATATTTATAATAACCTGCATCTCCTGTTCAATGATGAATATAATACTTTTTTTCATTATTCAGTTCAAGAATTAAAAAATATTTCTGAAGAGAAAATGGAAGAGGTTAATAGAGCAATGTATCCATTTTTCTGTAGAACGACAAAACGACAACTTATGGTTCCACCAGCAAATCCAGATATTATTTTAAAGAACGATGCCTCAGACTTAGAAAATAGGATGCTATATATCTTGAGGGCCACATATCGAAAAAATCCATTGGCTTTAATTATAAGAATATTACAAATGGAATCCAATCCTCATTTATTATTAAAAAAAATAGATACAGAAGATTTATCTAAAGTTTTAGATATCAACGTGCAAGATATTAATGACATTGATTTTGTGGATTTTAATGGTGAGCTGAAAAACATCGTTGACGAAGTTGACAAGACTACAAAGTTTAATGAAACTATTAGCCAAATTAAAAAGTTGGTTTCAAGTGGTAAGAACCTTTGTTTGTGGTGCATATTTAAAGATACAATGAATCAATTTTCGGATTTTTTAAACGAATTGGAGATAAAAAATTGTGTAATTAATGGCGCGATTCCTGTTGAAGAAAGGGACTATTTGATTTCCCAATTTAAAGAAGGTAAAATAGATGTATTGATTACAAATCCACATACATTGGCAGAATCAATATCCTTGCATAAGTGTTGCCATGATGCAATATATTTTGAATATAGCTACAATCTGGTTCATTTACTACAATCTAAAGATAGGATACATCGACTAGGGTTGCCAAAAGGTCAATATACACAATATTATTATATGGAAATTAACTACTGCATAGATGAAAATGATTATTCTTTGGATGACAAAATTTATAATCGTTTATTATATAAAGAACAAAGAATGCTAGATGCTGTTGATAGAAATGTTTTAGAAAAAGTTTCTACTGAAGAGGAGGATATTGATTTTATATTAAATGGTTTATTGTAGAGTATATATACTATAGTTATGAATTATTATAATAATTCATATTTGTCAATCTTATTTTTATGAAAATATATATTAATCATATGGAATTAACTTACCAAAATGATATAAAGGTATTTTACTCACAGAAATTGGATAAGGAGTGGGAATACAATGCTTTTCGATTATGATGATAATGATATTCATAGTATTTACAATTATGCAAAAAAATTAGAATCACATACTTTTAGAGAAATAAAAAACGAATTTGATAATTCTGATTTGAGTTTCTATGTGAATCCAAAAGAAAAAACTAAAAAACATTCTAATGTTTTCTCTGTTAAGGAGAATGAAACAGGGTATATTACTAATATTAAGGCGAAGGGGCAATTAGGAGGATTTTTAGAGAGATATTATTTTGGATATCAACCAAATAGCCATCAAGGAGCAGATTTTGAAAAAGTAGGTATTGAATTAAAACAAACATGCATTGATCAAAATAAAAAAGGTGGTTATAGAGCAGGAGAAAGATTATCAATAACAAATATTTCTTATAAAGAACCTGTTGTTGATGATTTCTATGCCAGTCATGTATGGGAAAAAATGAAATTAATTTTACTTGTACAGTATTTAAGAGATAAATCAAAAGATAGGTTAGATTATGAAATAAAATTTGTTAATCTTTTTACACCTCCCCAAGAGGATTTAAATATTATTATTCAAGATTATAAGAAAATAAATGATAAAATTAAACAAGGAAAAGCTCATGAGTTAAGTGAAAGTGATACTTTATATTTGGGAGCTTGTACAAAAGGGAGTACAGCGATAAAGAGTTTGCAACCACAGTATTATGGCGAACATATACCAGCTAAGAAACGAAATTATTGTTTTAAGCAAAGCTACATGAATTATGTCTTACAGAACTATATTTTAAAAAATAAAGTGCCTTGTGAAGCGATAGTTAAAGATGAAAATATTTTAAAAGATGTTACTTTTGAAGAATATATTACTAATAAGATTGCCAAATATGTTGGAAAAAGTGATAAAGAATTATGTGATTTATTTCAAAGAGAATATAATAACAATGAAGCCCAATGGATTCATCTAGCATATTTAATGTTAGGGATAAAGGGTAATCACGCTGAGGAGTTTGAAAAAGCTGGTATTGTCGTTAAGGCGATTAGAATAGAAAAAAATAATACAATAAAAGAGAATATGTCCTTTCCACCATTTAAATTTAAAGAATTAGTGAAAGAAACATGGGAAACTTCAACTTTATTCAAATACTTTGATACAACCAAATTTTTATTTGTAATTTATAAAGCTGAAGGTGATTGTTATAGATTAACAGGATCTCAGTTATGGAATATGCCATATAATGATTTGAATAACATAGTAAGAGCTGGTTGGGAAAATATACAAGAATCAATACTTAAAGGAGTAGTTCTTACGCCCAAAGAAACAAAAAAAGGCATTATTTATTTAAATTCATTACCTAAGAAAAAAGATAACCCAATTTTACATATACGACCACATGCTAAAAAATCTGCTTTCCTATTTAAAGATGGTACTCAAATTGGTGATTTGTCAAATGCAAATGAATTGCCTGATGGACAATGGATGACAACGCAAAGTTTTTGGATTAATAATACTTATCTGTACACGCAATTAGATGTTTTGAAGAATTTATAATGATATACTGATAAAAGTTTTCAATTTGGAGATTGAATTATGGAAAATAAAGAAATGCGTTCTAAGATTATGTCACATATTAGAGGCAAGGATACAAAGCCAGAAATAAAAGTAAGAAAATATTTGTACCACCATGGATTTAGATATAGGAAGAACGATAGAAGATTGCCTGGAACGCCTGATATTGTCATTTTAAAATATAGGGTTGCTATATTCGTAAATGGATGTTTTTGGCATCATCACTATAATTGTAAATATGCGACTATACCAAAATCTAGACAAGATTATTGGATTCCTAAAATTCAAAGAAATATTGATAATGATATTAAACACTATAAACAATTAGAAGATATGGATTATAGAGTTATTGTTGTATGGGAGTGTGAAATAAGAGATGTTTTTGAATATAGGATGGAACAACTGGTTGAAGAAATAAAAAATCCATGCTATCATTAATTGCCAAAACAATGAATTAACGCTTGATCTTTGATTGAAAAAATGTTAAAATAATTATCGTATGTTTGTGAGTGAATATACATTTTAATGGGCTACTGCAAAACTATTAAGAGAAGGAGAATATCATGGAAAAGAAAGTTGTAGAATTATTTGCAGGTGTTGGTGGATTCCGTGTTGGATTGAATCATATTCAAGAATTTGATGCTAATGGAAGAGCTATTGAAAATGGTGATTGGGATTTTGTATGGGCTAATCAATGGGAACCTTCTACAAAAGCTCAACATGCTTTTGATTGCTATTGCACTCGTTTTGGAAGTGAAAATCATTCTAATGTTAATATTTCTGATGTGGATAAAAAAACAATACCTAATCATGCGCTTTTAGTTGGTGGTTTTCCATGTCAAGATTATTCAGTTGCTAGATCTTTGTCAGGAGAAAAAGGAATAGAAGGTAAAAAAGGTGTTTTGTTTTGGGATATTGCGGAAACCTTAAAAGCAAAACAAACTCCATTTGTCTTATTGGAAAATGTAGATAGATTATTAAAATCTCCTTCCAAACAAAGAGGACGAGATTTTGGTATTATGTTAAGAACTCTTCATGATTTAAACTACAATGTGGAATGGCGTGTTATTAATGCAGCTGATTATGGTTTTGCACAAAGAAGACGTAGAGTATATATATTTGCATGGAAAAGAAATACGGTTTATAATCAAAATTTTCTTAATATGAATTTAAGTGATATAATTTATGAAAATGGTGTTTTTGCTAGAAGTTTTCCTATAAATATTGAAAAAACTTTGGATAACAAAGAACATCAATTTAGTATAACAAAAAATGATTATCAAGATACTGTTGTTATGACTGAAAAATTTCATCAAACATTTGAAAATGCAGGTGTTATGATGAATGGAAATGTTTTTACTAAAAGAATAGAGCCACAATATGAACGCTTTATACCATTGAGAGATATTCTTGATGAAAAGAGTAAGCTTGAAGATTTTGTTTTAAATGAAAATCAAATAGAAAAATTTAAAGAATTAAGAGGTGCAAAAAGTAAAAAAAGAAAGGCTCCTGATGGAAGTGAATATTTATATACTGAAGGTTCAATGTCTCCATATGATAGCTTAGATTTACCTGGTAGAACTATGTTAACGAGTGAATCGAGTGTTAATAGAAGTACACATATTATTATGGATGAGGTGTTAAATGCTAAACGATTTATTACACCAATAGAAGCGGAAAGATTACAAGGATTTCCAGATGATTGGACAGATACTGGAATGCCTTTGAAGAGAAGATACTTTATGATGGGGAATGCACTGGTTACTGGAATTATTTCAAGATTAGAATCGATACTTTCAGAAATAGTTACGAGGGAATAAGATTATTAATGTGTTGAAAAGGGTAAAGAATTACTTTTCCTAAATTGAATTCTTTACTCTTTTATTTTAAAATTATCTTTAAGGTGAATGTTGAAAATAGAAGTAAAATACATATCAAAGAAATGAGGAATGCATATGCTATATGGAAATCTTTTTGCAAAACGAATATTGGAACGAGGTTATCGATATTATTTAGATGGTTCTGTTTACAATGTTGTGAAAGAAGGACAAGTTTATAAAGGAACTGTAAAAGGAACAACTGATTATCAGGTTGAGATACAGATTTCTGATCAGTTTAAAGTTACACAAATGCATTGTACATGTCCATATGCTCAAGATGGAAAGAGATGTAAACATGAAGCGGCTGTATTATTGGAGATTTTTGGTGTAGAAGCTGTAATGGGAGATATGGAAGATGAGTATGATGATTATTATGATTACGATGAATATGATGATGAAGAATACGATGATGATTGGGAAGAGGGTTATGATTTCTACGAGCCAGGAGTTTATAAAGGGCATGAAATTTTAGAGCCTTTAGAGAAAAAGTCAAAATCTGATATTTTAGATATCATTTCTATGGCTATACAAGATTCAAGAACATATCAGATTTTTTTGAACCTTTTACATAATGATCAAAGATTAGAATCTATTCAAAATATGATTCGTACACACATATCTTTATCTCATCATATTCAACAAGAGAATTATCAAAAAATATATTTCGCCATTCAAAACCTTCAAGATTTTCACCAGGAACAATCTATTCCAACTTTAGCAAATGAAGCACTTTGTCATATGCTTAATGTTTTTCCGACTTTAGAATCTTTTCAAGAAGACTTCTTTTTTAACATGATTGAACTCATAGAAAAATATACTCTTACTCAATTTGAAAAAAGAGAATTTTATGATTATCTTTGCATTCAATATCATCAACCTGTCATTTATCGTTTTATGAATCATCTCTATAAACAAAACTATTCATTTGAAAGTATTATCAAACAACTTGAAAATAAAATCAATTTAAGATTTACTCGTTTTTCATTAAAACCATTTTATCAAAAATATATCTATATTATTTATTATTACCAATCTTCATCATTTCAAGATATGGTTAAAAAATATTCACAGGATCAAAATTTTGCTATTGAACTGATAAAATTCTATATTCAAGTTCAACAATATGAAAAAGCAGAAAATATGTGTCTTCAAGAAATAAAGAAGATGGATCATATAGAGTTCTATAAGTTATTAATAGAAATCTATCAGCAAACACAACAAAACGATAAACTTATGAAAGTTTATATACAATTACTTTGTCATAAATATTCTGGTCAAATTCAATATTATCATCAGTTAAAAGAAATCTGCCCTTCACAGCAATGGGAACAAATAAAACAAGAAGTGATTCACTCTTTAGAAAAACAACAAGTCAATCTTTGTGCTATTTATGCTGAAGAGAAGATGTATGATTCTTTAATGAATTATTTTATAAAAAGTCATGATATGATTGAAATTAGAAAGTATGAAGATATTCTTTTTAAAGAACAGACATCAAAAATGTTATCCTTGTATAAAGAGTTTATTATGGAAAGTTTAAAACAAAGAGGAACCAGGGAATTTTATCAAAATATAGCAACTTATATTTTTAAAATTGATGATTATGATGAGCAACTTTCTCATCAAATCGTTGAAGAATTAGAACAACTTTATCCTCAGCGACATGCGATGATTGAAGAAATACAAATAAAAAAACCAGTAAAGGCTCAGCTTTCACAAATCATTGAAGCCATTGAAATGTCAGATGATTGGACAATATGGGTTTATCGTCAATCTGATGGAAAAGTTTTACCTGTCTATGATGAAATCGATGATGATGTCAAAGAAATTGTTTTTACTGATGATGATTATATTTCTTTACCAGCACGTTATGAGATTAATGAATATCATATTATGGAAATGTTTATTGCCCAGCTTTCAGATCAAAATATGCAAAATATCTTAAGTAAAGCTATTTGTGGCAAAGGAGCTTTTCGACGTTTTAAAAATTTAATACATCAACATCAAATTCAAGATGACTGGTATCGCTTTTTAAATCAAGAATATAGAAATATTGCAATCAGATGGTGTCGCAAATATGACGTGCCATTTGACGAATAAACAGTAAAAGTAGGTAAATTGATATTATTTTCAATTGCCTATTTTTATTGGACACATAGTTCCATTTTATCTTTATACAATTCTAATAAATGATATTTTTCTTTTAAATAGGGGACAGATTCTTCTATGTTAAACTGATTATAACGATTGCCGAATACAATAATGATAGAATCTTTGATGAGAATATTCATAATCACACGAGACATAACTTATTCTTGGGTTTTTAATAATTGATATGCTTACTTAACATTTCGTTACAATTTTTCATTGAACTGAAAAATTCACATGATAAAGGTTCTCCGTATTCATCAGGACAGTGAATATGAAATAAATATATTTTATTGTTATCATAATACTATAGTCATAATAAACATTTGCAAAATTATGAAATCTAAGAATTTGCTTTCTTTATCACAAAATTTACGTTTGTTTTATAAAACCGTTTGAAAAGAACGGTTTTATATGTCATTATATGCTATAATATGGATAATTGAGAGAAAGGGAAGATTTATGCATAATTTATTTGATGTGATACCAAGTCAGTTTTTCTATATTTTTATAGGTGATAATAAGCGTATATTGTCAGATTGTGTCTATTTAGCTTATCAGTCATTTCAAAATGATCTTTCTTTTTCATGTACAAGGGAACAGCTACTAACAATATTTCAAGATTACTTTGAAACACATCTTACTACGATTGACAGTGAAGAATGTTTGAACAATTCTAGAGATAAGGCTTTGTATGTATTAAAGCGTTTAAAGGATTGTGGATGGATTCATGAAGAAGTTGGTGAAAATTATGAAGTGTTTATCACTTTTGAAGATTATAGTATTCAGATTATGGATTGTTTATTTCATCTGGAAGATGTAAGAGAAAGTGAAGAGTATTCAGGACTTATATATAATATATATACATCATTTCAAAACTTTGATATTCATCGAGGAGATCTGATTTTTGAAACAGCTTATGAAAATACCAAAGATTTAATTCACAAATTAAAAAATTTGAATTCCAATATCAAAAAATATATTCAAAAACTATTAGATGATGGTATAAAAGATGACTTGCAGGCTTTATTAAATTCTTTACTGCAGGAATATCAGACAAAAATCATTGATCGTGCCTATTACAATCTGACAACCTATGATAATCCTTCTAAATATCGCCAGAGTATTCTTTCACGTATTCAGGAAGTGATGGATAATCAGGATTATGTCAGTTTGATTATTCATAATATTATGGAAAGAAAAGGTATCGAACATGATCAGGCTTATGATTTATTGATGAATCAGAAAGAATATATCATGCAATCTTTTGAACATATTGAGGATATCATGCAGGAAATTGATAGTAAGAATAATAAATTTATTGAATCAGCGATTCATCGTATCACTTTCTTATTGAACAATCAAAATGATATTGAAGGAAAAATCAATAATATCATAAAATCCATTGCCAGTGGAAATGATGTTAATGATTTAGGTAATATCTATATCAATCAGATGATTAATCGTGATTCTTTATATATTCCTCGACAAATAAGTAAACCAATGAAAACACAAATCGAAGATACTGTCATTTTAGATGAAAAGGAAAAAATGGAATCTATAGAAAGAATCAAAAGATCAGAAAATTATTCTCATAAAAAAATTGAAGAAAAAGTGATGTTATTATTAAAGAATGGACCTTTTAAAGGTTCACAATTACCATTAGAGACACAAAATGATTTGATTTATTTTGTCTTTATTTATCTTTATGGATTTAGCTATCAGACCAAATATCAGGTAGAGCCTTTAAATGAAGAAGTGATAATCAATCATTATCGTTTTCAGGACTTTTTGGTAAAGGAGAGATGACATGAATAAATATCAGCAGGCCACAACATTTTATAATCATTATGTACGTTTAAGTGACTCGAAAAAAGAAGAATTTTCACGTTTGTGTAATAAATTATTGAGTTATAACTATATCTGTGCCAGTCGTCCTAAAGATCAGGATGACTATTATAAAATTGTTAGTGAATTAGATTTATATGTTCAATACTTTGCATTAATGGATTATGTCGTAGAACATCATCAAGTAGATAAAGTCATTAATTTATATAATTTACAAAATTATAATCGTTATACATTAAAGAAAAATGAAACCATTGTTTTATTGCTTTTAAGAAGATTCTATTATCAGAAGATGCAGGAAGTTTCATTAATAGATCAGATTACAATGACAATGGAAGAACTTCATGACGCTATGCTTGCCACAGGACTTTTTGAAAAACGCATTAATAAAGGTGAAATGAGAGACATATTACGTATTTTAAGACGTTATCATATTATTGACACAACAGGACAAAGCGATGATGATCAATCTATCATTATTATTTATCCAACAATACTCTATGTTTTGCCAGTTCAACAGATAGAAGATATTGATCATCGACTAGCAGAATACAGCAGACAAGGTGGTGACAAAAGTGAAGAAGCTCGTGAAGATGAAGATTATTAACTGGCATCTTTTTAGTAATGAAACAATTGAAATCAAAAATAATGTCGTGATTACTGGAGAAAATGGAACAGGAAAGTCAACATTGCTGGATGCCCTTCAATATGTTTTAACTGCAGGGAAAGCCAAATTTAACAGTGCAGCTAATGATTCTGGAAAACGTAATATAGAAGGGTATATGCGTGGAAAACTAGGACGAGAAGGTAAGCCATTTTTACGTACTGGGGATGTAGTTTCTTACATTGTCTTAGAATATTTTGATGAAACATCCAAACGTTCACAACTAATAGGCGTCGTCCTTGAATTAAGTCAGGCCAATATAAAAAAGGAACTCTTTTTTCAAGTTTTAGACCAAAATATACAGGATGATTTGTTTATTCATAAACGACATATTTATAATCGTAACGAATTTAGAAAAGAGTTACAAAGACGCAAGCTTAAAGCCAATTTTGCAGATAAGAAGAGTCAGGTTCCTTCACTATTTAGACAAAGTTTAGGTGTCTCTTCAAAATATTTTGAACTGATACCTCGAGCCCTGGCATTTAAGCCTATTAATCAGGTATATAATTTTATTTATGATTTTTTATTGAATGAAGATCCTGTCAAAATTGATGATTTACGTAATAATATTCATGCTTATAGACATTTAAGTGATGTCTTAAAAGAACAACAAAAACGTATGGAATTATTAGAACAAATTGAAAAAACATACCAACAATATCAAAAAACACTGAAACATTTAAAAAATTATGAATTTGTAAAAGATGTGTTTTATATAGAAAGCTTAAATTATCAAAAAGGACAATTGGTACAAGGAATTGCGAAAAACAAAAAAATGATTCAAGATATGGAACAACAGATATCTTTGATTCAAAATCAATTACATGGTTTACAAAAAGATGTCTTTCAATTGGAAAGTACTCTTGAATCTAATGAAAGCTATCGTTTAAAAAAAGAACTGGAAGAAAATCTTCATCAGCAACAAAGACGTTTTGAACAGGTATCTCAAGACTATCAGCTCTATATATCACAATTACAGGAAGATATCACAATGTTAAAGCGTTTAAGAATGAAAGAGACTTTTGTTGAACGTATTCAAAATCAGGATTATGATAGTCAGTATTTAAGTGAACAGCTTTTTGATATCCGTAATGATTTAAATGAAAGACGAAATGTCAATATGCAAAAAACAGTTCAATATGATCATGAACTCAAACAGCTTAGAGAAACCAGTCAACAGTTCAATAAACAGATGGAACTTTTGAATCGTAATCGCTTTTATTATCGCAAAGAAGTCAGTGAATTAATCGAAGTTCTTTCAGTGAATCTGGAAGAATATTTTCAACAAAAAGTTGAAGTTAAGCCTCTATGTGAATATCTGGAAGTGAGTGATGAATCATGGCGTCAGGCTATTGAAGGTTATCTCAATACGCAACGCTTTGATTTGATTATTGAACCTGCTTATTTTCAAAAAGCTATGCAGATTTATGAACAATATAAAGCAGAACATCATATTTTTGGTGTCGGTATTGTAAATGTGATTCCTTTACAGAAATATTCTCAAACAGCAGAAAATAGCCTGGCACAGTTTGTGACAAGTTATAATAGCTATGCCAAAAATTATGCTAATATGATTTTAAATAAGGTTCATTGTGTTGAACATGTTGAAGATTTGACACAATATCCAATTGCTATCACAAAGACATGCATGGTTTATCAAAATTATGCTGTAAGAGCTATCAATCCAAAAATCTATCAACAACCATATCTTGGACAAGAAGCTATGAAAATTCAAAAGCAGATCATTCACCAAAAATTAACTGATTTAAAGCAAGAGATGACACAGATAGAAAAACAAAAACAGGATGCATCAAGAATTGTCCATTGGATTGAACAGTCACATATCAGTGATCTTGTTAGAAATTTCTATATTATTGATGATTATCGTCTGCTTGAAAAACAAATTCAGGATTTAAAAACACGCTTAAGTGAGATTGAAGAAGATGATTCCATTATGACTTTGATGTTCCAACTTGAACAGCTTCAAAAAGAATTGAAAACAGTTCAAAATCAACTGACAGACAAACAAAATCAATATAGCTATGAAACAGTCAGTTTAGAAAATAATCAGAAGTCTTTAGAATCTTTAGAACAGACTTTGTCATCTTTACCACCACTTCCTGAAACACTTGAGCCGGAAGTTGAAAAGATCAAACAACGTTATCAAAAACGTTATGGCAGATATCAGTATCAGGCAATTAATCATCAGCTGCAATCACGTATCAATGAGGATAATGCACAAGTTGTCAAAGATGAAAAAGATGTAGAATATCATATGCGTTCCTTTAATCATGAAGCCAAAATGGGTTATGAAGAAAGTGTTGAAAACATTGATTCCTATTTAACGATGTATTATCAGTTAAGAGATATCGAAATTGTGAAGCGACAGGAAGATGTCCGTCAAGCACGCATGAAGTGTGAAATGTCTTTTCAGGAATCATTTATTTCAAGACTTTACGAAAAGATTCAACAGGCTAAAAAAGACATTCAGGAACTGAATAAAGGATTAAAAAATAAAAACTTTAATGGGGATCACTATGAATTTGAAGTTAATCCAAGTCGTCGACCAGAATATCGACAATATTATGATATCATCAGTACAAACCAGCAATATAACAGCGACAATTTATTTGTTACGACGTTATCACAAGAAAATCGACATGTTATAGATGAATTGTTTAAGCAAATTGCTTTATTAGATGATAATGAAAGTGGAGAAAAGCTACTCAGAAAATATACAGACTATCGTGAATATCTTGATTATGATATCAAGATAACTCATGAAAATGGTGATTTCACAAAGTTTTCTAAGGTCAATCGTGAAAAATCAGGTGGAGAGACACAGACACCATTTTATGTTGTGATTGCTTCAAGCTTTGAACAGCTTATTAAGCAACGATATCAGGAAGATTCAGGATGTGTTGTTTTATTTGATGAAGCATTTAATAATATGGATGAAACAAGAATTCAGTCTATGATGAAATTTTATAATGAACTCAATGTTCAGATTATTATTGCAGTTCCACCTGATAGAGCCAGTACAATTATGCCTTATGTTGATACGACTCTCGCGATTATCAAATCTGGAGATCATTCTTTTGTCGAGGAAATTATTCATGAATAAATATGGAAAATTGGTTTTAAATCATTTATTAGATAAATATGAACGCAGTGTTTTGTCTAAACAAGGCTCAAATAAACATTTACGTATTCATATACCAGTGCGTAAACTGTTTCCTAAGTATGATAACAGTGATTATTATCATGAACGTTTAATGATTGATGAAGCACTTCATGATTTAAGAGAATTACATATCGTAGTTCTCTCAATTAATCTAGATGGTATTGATGATATTGAACTTTCTTTAACGAATATTGAAAAAGCCTACCAATATGCGAATCGAACTTTCTCTTTGGAAACAAGAAAGACTGTTATTCAGCTATTGGAACAGACAACATTTTCATATGAATGGTTGGAGACTTTTCGTATCGATATGTTAAAAAAGATTTCTTTGTTTCAGTCAGTTTATCGCTATTTGAATCTTGATGATATTTTGGAAATTAAGGATATTTTTACAGTTTTGAAAGCTTTGCCTTTACAAAGTCATGAAATCTCATTAAGAAAGTTTTCTTTGGCAGTTTTAAAAGATTCTAAACGTTTAGAAGTCATCAAAACACGTTTATTACATATTTTATTTGATTACTGTCCGGAAAGTTTTGCGGATGAAGATGAAGCTTTTGCTTATTTCAATATTATGAAAAATCCTGGTTTTCTCTATTTAAGGGGACGCATGGTCATTGAACTCAATGGTCAAGTTATTGATTTAGGTCGTTTAAAAAGTCCTTTCTCTTTGATGAGTGAAAATATAGAACAGCTACATATCTTGGATATTCAAGATCAGAATGTTTTGACCATTGAAAATCTGACTTCATTTTATGATACTGTTTTAGATAATACACTTGTGATTTACTTAGGCGGTTATCATAATGCTTTAAGACGTTCGTTGCTGACAAAAATATATGTGCTTTATCCCCATCTAAAGTTTTATCATTTTGGTGATATTGATGCAGGAGGATTTTATATCTATTATCATTTAAAAGAAAAAACACAGATTCCTTTTCAGATGCTTGGTATGGATATTCCCACATTACAGCGATATCAGGCCTATTGTAAATCCTTAACGCAAAATGATAGACGTCGATTAGAAAAATTACAGGAAAAATATCATTTAGAAGTCATCAATTATATGTTAAAGCACAATTGTAAGTTAGAACAAGAAATTGTAAATCTGTAATGACGACATTTTCAAAGAGTCATGATATGGCTCTTTTTATTATGACAAAATATGATATAATGAGCAC
This sequence comes from Massilimicrobiota sp. SW1139, assembly GCF_012027715.1. Lineage (NCBI taxonomy): Bacteria > Bacillati > Bacillota > Erysipelotrichia > Erysipelotrichales > Erysipelotrichaceae > Massiliimicrobium > Massilimicrobiota sp. SW1139. The sequence goes on from NZ_SJOR01000004.1 coordinate 144,416, forward strand.
ATATAAGGAGAATTCATTTATGAAAACTGATTTTAATTTATTAACTTTATTTTCTAATCCCAATAATATATCTATCGCCAAAAGTTATGATCGTTATGACAATGTTTTAAGCATTGATCTTAAACAATCTGAAAATGGCTATCATGTTGATGCTGTTGTGAGAGTTAGAAGTGAAGAGTTTCAATGTTCTTTTTCTTTTGACGATGAGTACAGTTTGATGGATTACAATTGTGAATGTATTTGGTGCCGTGATGGTAGTCCATGTGCTCATATTGGTGCAGTTTTATTGAAGTTAAATCAACTGGAAATTCCATCTTTTCCATACCATTATGTCAATTCTCAAGTTGAAGAAGAAAAAAAGCGTCAAGAAGAACATCGCCAACAACAACTTCAGCGTGCTTATGCTTTTAGAGCTTTAGAAACAAATAATTTGATTCAACAAAATAAAGAATATTATCATAATCAGGTGAGTTCATCAATTTCTCATGAACAATATCAATTAACACCTTTTTTTCATAACGAAGATGGTGATTTATATTTAGAATATAAGATTGGTAATGCTAAAAAATATATTATTAAAGATGTTGATGAATTTTTAGAACATATAGAAAATAAAGATCAAGTGAAGTATGGTAAATATTTACAGTTTGTACATACACGTGAATCTTTTACAGATGAAGCTTTAAAACAGATTGCATTTCTTGAACGTGCTAAAATTGCAATGAATAAAGTTAATCCTGAAAATTATTTCTTTAGTTTTCGTAGTTCTTTAAATTTTGGTAGATATGTCTATATTCGTAGTGAATTTCTTGATGATTTTTATGATGTCTATAAAGAATTAGGGTTAGTCCACTGTCTTTTTAAAGATATTGACTATACGATAAAAGCTAGTTTAGTTAAAGAACAAGAATATTATGTACTTAAAATTATTGATGAAAATCAATTTTATTTTGGAAAACAGTATATTTATTTTATATCTACTTTTAAACAACTGACAAAGATTCAACGTATTCAAATGGATTTAAATGAAAAATCGTTTGATATTTTACTCGATTTATTTGAAAATCCAATGTTTATTAAAGAAGAAGACCTCCATGATTTTTATAAATATATATGGGCACCCATGCAAAATTCTTTTGACTTAGAATGTGATTTTGAACTCATTCAATCACCATATACATTCATTAAAATATATGGTGATATCAATGAAAATGAACAGATTTATTTTAAAATTTACTATGAAGATGAAAATCAGAATCATATTCATGCATTTCAAAACGACACAATTACAACAATTGATCAGGATATTGTTGAAGCATATTTACGTCAACAATGTCATCAAATTGATGAAAAAAATGGTTGTGTTTACTTTGATAGTTATGATGAAAAAACATATGAATTTATGCATACAGGTATTGAATTTCTCCAACAATATAGTGAAATATATATTTCCGAAGCATTAAAGAAGATTGGTCAACCGGTACATTATCATATTCAGGTAGGTGTTAAAGTTGATCATGATCTTATATCTTTAGATATGAAAAGTACTCAAATTCCACAAATGGAAATTGCTGAAGTTTTGTCGAAATACCGTCGCAAAAAGAAATTTCATCTTTTAAAAAGTGGTGAACTTCTTTATCTTGAATCACCTGATTTGGAAGAATTATCAAAATTTATGGATGAATATCATATCAATGCGAATGATATTCAAAATGGAAGTCTGACTTTAAATAAAAATCGTGTATTTGCATTGGATAATAATGCAACAGAATTACAACATATACAAATTGAACGAGATGAATCCTTTCAAAAACTCATTCAACAATTCCATCAACATATACAATATGTCTATCCTTTAACATCCTATTATAATCAACTATTGAGAGATTATCAAAAAGAAGGCTATCAATGGTTACGAACACTTTATGAATTGGGATTTAATGGAGTATTGGCTGATGATATGGGACTTGGTAAAACGTTACAAGTCATTGCTTTATTGGATCAATTGGAAACAGATAAACCAAGCTTAGTTGTGTGTCCTTCTTCGTTAATTTATAATTGGGAAGATGAAGTTCATAAGTTTTCTCAAACTTTACCAGTGACATGCATTGTATCGGATGCGAAAACAAGAGAAATGATGATACATAATATTCATGACAAACATCTTTATGTCACTTCTTATGATTATATACGTCGTGATATAGAACTATATGATGCTATTGAGTTTGAATACGTGATTCTTGATGAATCTCAATATATCAAAAACCAGAAAACTAAAAATGCAACATCTGTTAAACAACTCCATGCTCTGCATAAATTAGCACTGTCAGGAACACCTATAGAAAATTCACTAGCTGAATTATGGTCAGTCTTTGATTTTTTAATGCCACAGTATTTATATAATTACCATTATTTTCAAAAGAAATTTGAAACAGATATTGTTAAAAACCAAGATCAAAAGAAAATTCAACAACTTCAAAAAATAGTTTCACCATTTATTTTAAGAAGAAATAAAAAAGATGTCTTATTAGAATTACCTGATAAGATAGAAAAAACACAATTGATTCCTTTTACTCAACAGGAAAGTGAATTGTATTTTGCCAATCTTGCTCAAATTAATACTCAGCTTCAAGAAATATTTCAAATGGAAAAAGTTGATAAGATTGTGATTTTATCAATGTTGACAAAACTAAGACAAATCTGCTGTGAACCAAGAATGATATATGATAATATTTATCAAAGTTCATCTAAGATGAAAGCTTGTATGGATTTGATTTGTAATTATAAAGCCAACCATCAACAAGTCTTATTATTTTCATCTTTTACAAAAGTCTTCGATTTGATGGAAGAAGAACTAAAATTAAATGGCATTCGTTATTTTATCTTAACTGGTGGAACTTCTAAGGAAACAAGGCGAGAACTTGTACAGCGTTTTCAAGAGGGTGAGGCTGATGTCTTTTTGATTTCTTTAAAAGCAGGAGGAACAGGACTTAATCTGACACAGGCACAGGCTGTTATCCACTATGATCCATGGTGGAACATTTCTGCTCAAAATCAGGCGACTGACCGAGCTTATCGCATTGGACAACATCATAATGTTATGGTTCATCAATTGATTATGAAAGAGAGTATTGAAGAAAAAATTCAAATCTTACAGGCTAAGAAGAAAGAATTAGCAGACATGTTTGTAGAAAACAGTGATGGAAATATTTCTTCATTATCAACAGAAGATTTGAAAGAATTATTTGCTATGTAGGAGGAAGACTATGAGATATTATATTAAAGAATTATTAAATCACAGTTATGAAATAGTAGCTATGGATGGATATGATGCTTATGTCAGCATATATAATCATGAAGATATTCATTTGACTTCTCAACAAAAAGAAGCTGTGTCTTGCTCATCTATTGATAACCAGTATTATTACGGCATTGGTCAAGAAGAATGTCACGACTACTGCCAAATAGCTCAATATTTAGATATGGATCCATTACGATTTTTACAATTCTATCCATCATCACGTGATTATGGAAATTATAAAAACTTTTCTCAATTTCAAGACATTCATCATTGCATGGATTTTAAAAAGATCATAGAAGATGAAATCAAAGAACTTGTTTTAAAAGAACAGTTACATCCGGATTCATTATTGTATACTCTATTAAAAGCAAAAGGCTATGTTTATCAGTCATCTGATGAAAATATACCTTATGAATTGCTTCATACACCTATTGAAGAACTAGGATTAAGTGTCCGTAGTTACAATTGCCTGAAAAGAGCAAATATTCATACTTTACGTGATTTAAGACAAGTCATGAAAAATGATGAACTTTATAAAATAAGAAATATGGCTCATAAGCTTGTTAAAGAAATTATTGATGCATATTGTCAGTTTCTGAATCAGAATTTTTCTTATCATTTAGAATTGCATTTCATGCAAAAAAAGAGTCCTATCACATTTGTCTATGATATGCAAAGTTTTGCATTAAAAAGTATTGTATCTAGCATTTTTCAAGACTTTTTCTTGGCTGATCACAAAAGTTTGTTAAAACATCATGATGCAATTTTTATCCCCAAAATAACAAATGTTCTTTTATGGATGGGTTACAGCAATATTGATGATGTTGAGCCTCACTTACCAAAGCTCGATGATTATTTTTATAAACTTTCTTTTACATCAAAGCCAGATGCTCTACAAAAAAGGTATAATGACTATCTTCATGCTCATATCACATATCATGAAATTCCTTATTCCATTTATCAAAAGCTTATCAATCAGGAGGCTTCACAAAAAGATATACAAAATGCCTTGCAAAAATATAATGCCTATGTTGAAAGTGTTGTTGAACAAATTAATAATAAAATATATTATGTCGAAAACGATCAGACAAGAGAATTTTATCATGATGATGAAAACGATACTGTTGATATATATGATATGGGTATTTATGAATGTATTCAATATGATGATTTGAAAAAGATTATGGATTCATTAGAAGATATCTGTGTTATTAAAGAGGTCATGAAAAAAATAAGATTATCACATTCTTATTATATTATTAAGGATCTCAATGAATATAAAGCACAGGTAGACATGATTATCAAAAATCATTCTCAATTAGAAGCCAAAGAACTTATAGAACAACTATTAGATAATCCGTTTTTATTAAAACATCAATACGAAGAACTCCTTCAATATATTCGTCTCAAATATAATAGCTAATATTTCTATGAAAAAGGAGTTGCTCTGATGAGTCAACTCCGGCTCTGTGTCAAGAGTGGAGGGGAAGTAACTGAATCAGTTACTTCCTTTTTTAAATAATGTCATACTTAAAACCAAGATGCAGAAGTATTCTTTTTCTTAGGTTTTGAAAATATCTATAGCCATAGGCATTACGCTTGACTAGTTTCACCTTATTATTCATGCTTTCAATGAATCCATTATTGAAGCATGTTTTTATTTTTTTGTTTTTTCTCGTGTAGTATGTTGTGTATGTCAATGATCTTAGTATTGGCAGGAACCAGTTTTTCCTGAAGTTTTTAGCAGTAGTCATATAATAATGATTTTCTGTCTTGAAAATATGATCAAGCCAATCATTTAATGCTTTCTTATAATCATTGTGTGGCTCATTAAGTATTTTCAGGAAATCCTGATAAATGTCATAGTTGATTTTTAGCTCTTCACACGATTCAAGTTCAAGAATTGCTTCAACTAGCTGCTTGTTTGTCATGTGTTTTTTAAAGTATGGATAATACCACGCTTTCTTTTCATTAAGTCTATTTTTATATTGGTCAAAAAGATGAAGATTTCTTTTGATAAGTTTTGATAGAGAATCATCTTTAAGATTTTTACAACAATTGATTCTTGCTTGAACCATGTTTTCTCTTACAATTCTTGTATAATGAAATCTATCAGCAATGATCTGAGCCTGAGGAAAAAGAGAATGCATGATTGAGTGGAAAGCACCTGAGAGATCCATGACGATGATTTTGACTTTCTTTCGTTCATCGTAAGGAAATCTCATGAAATAGTTTTTTAGATAAGAAGCACGTCTATCTGCAATGATATCAATAGTTTTTCCAGTAATGGGATTAGTTATATGAAAAGCAAAAGTGCCTTCATCAACTGTTGCCCTAAATTCATCAATGGAGATCGTAGAAGGAAGATGATAGAATCTTAGAGGAATGTCTATATGATGATAAAATAATCTATAGACAGTGCTTTTGGAAAGACCATGAGATCTAGCAAGTACAGCCATTGCAGTATTTTCTCTAAAGCCAAAAAGACAGGTTTGGGCAGCGATGGTAGTCAGCTTAGAATGAGGGAATCTAAAAGGGATGTTATCCTTGAAATATTTATGGCAATGCTTGCATTTGTACCTTCTATAAGTGACCTCGAGTATGGTCTTTAAATGCCCATTTGAAGTATGGGTAAGAAAAATTTTTCTGATGCCTTTAGAATCATGACGATCAATGCAACCGCAATGAGGACAAGGTTTGCTCATTGAAGAAGATACGATATTAACATATTTAATAATGGAACCATTAGGTTTACGTTCGTATCTGAAACAGGAATCAGAATCAGGATAAGGCATAGGAAAAAACATACCATTCATTGAATTTAATTCTAGCGATTTTAAGATATCATTGGTATAATTGGGATTGGACATAGAAAATAACTCCTTTCATTTTGTTTGTGGTGAACTAATTGTAAAACGAGTTATCGACTATGTCTATTATTATATAAAAAAACTGGAAGATGAAGTTTTGAATATTACTTCCCCTCCAGTTTTAGTATAGAGCCTCAACTCCTGAATTTTTTGTATTAAATAATCGCAAGTAAGACAAAGTTTAAGATAAATAATAATGCAACACCAGCAATAATAGGGTGAATATCTTTGGCTTGTTTCTTAAAGATTTTAATTAAACAATAGAAAATAAAGGCACTGGCAATACCATAAGAAATACTATAGCAAAGAGCCATAAAGATACCTGCAAAGAAAGCTGGAATGGCATCTTCTAAATTTGACCAATCAATTTCAGCAAATGATGAAACCATCATACACCCAACAATAATTAATGCTGGTGCTGTTGCAGCTGAAGGAATGGCACTGACAAAAGTTGCTAAAAAGGCACTTAAAGCAAAGCAGATGGCTGTGACAACAGATGTTAACCCTGTACGACCACCAGCTCCAATACCTGCAGCACTTTCTACATAAGTTGTTGTATTTGAAGTTCCAAAAATAGCACCAATAGATGTTGCAGTTGCATCTGCAAACAATGCTTTATCCATTTTAGAACTGAATCCACTACTTGTTTCTAATGCTTTTTCATCTTCTTCAGAGAAAATACCACTACGTCTACCCGTTCCAATAAATGTACCAATTGTATCAAAAGTATCTGACATACTAAATGCAAAAATAGTAATTAAAACTAAAGGTAAACGAGACATATCGCTAAATAATGAAGGTAAACCTTCAGAAGTAAAAATAACACCAAATGTTGAAGGTAAAGCACTTAATGCTTCACTAAAGCTAACAGTATCTGTTGTTGTTGTCACACCAAAAGGAATACCTAAGATAGTTGTGACAATAATCGCAATTAAAATACCACCTTTCACATTTTTTAATGTTAAAATAACTACTAAAACCAATCCGATTAAGAAAATCCATAAAACAGGTTGATTTAATGTGGCAATGGCAGGAACACCACTATCAAATGTGATAAAACCAACATTTAAGAAACCTAAATAAGCAATAAAGACACCAATTCCACCACCAATAGCATTTTGTAAAGATTGTGGAATAGCCTTAATAATGATTTTTCTGATCTTTGTAACAGTAATAAAAATATTAATCAAACCACAAATAAAAACCATTGATAAGGCTTGTTGCCATGTGAATTGTAATTGAAAACATACTGTATAAACGAAAAATGCATTCAATCCCATTCCAGGTGCTTGAGCATAAGGAACATTTGCTACAAGTCCCATAATTAAAGTTCCAACCACTGCAGAAATAATTGTAGCTAAAAAGACAGCTCCCCATTCCATTCCTGCTTGTGATAATGTATTTGGATTGACTGCAATAATATAAGCCATCGCAAAGAATGTTGTAATTCCAGCCATCACTTCTGTTGAAACAGTCGTTCCATTTTCTTTTAATTTAAATAATTTTTCCATTTTTTCTCCCTTCTCCTGATTTTAATCAAGAATGTCTAAACTTTATCATATTTCAAATTAATTTTCAAATATATCTATCAAATGACTCTATTCATATTATTATTTATCAATGCTTATAGAAAATATTATTAAGAAAGATGATTTTCTTGTATAATAGATTTGAAACCAAAACTCAACTTAAACGATATCATCAATAAATTTTATTATGTGGAAAAAGATGAAGCAGGATATCGTTATATTCATGAATAGCATTTCAAAAAGAAAGTCAGGAGGGTAAATATGAAATTAACACCTATAAGTCGTTATATGGCATTGCTGTTACGCCATCATCCTGAACAGGCAGGCATAACCTTAGATGAACATGGCTGGGCATATGTAGATGAATTGATCAAAGGTATTCAAAAAAGATATCCACAATTTCAACGAGAAATATTAGAAGAAATTGTCCGCACTGATTCAAAACAAAGATATGCTTTTAATGAAGATCATACTTTGATTCGTGCTAATCAGGGACATTCTATACCTGTTGATATTGAATTCAAACATGCAGTGCCACCTGATATTTTATATCATGGAACAGCTAAAAAGTATGTATCTTCTATTCAACAGCAAGGTTTGATTTCTAAATCGAGACTTTATGTTCATTTATCGACTGATGTTGAAACAGCTATAAAAGTAGGAAAAAGACATGGAGAACCTGTTGTCTATCAAATTGATGCGAAACAAATGTATCAGGATGGTATTATTTTTTATCTTTCAGCCAATCATATCTGGCTTGTGAAAAAAGTTCCACTTCAATATATGAAGCTATTAGATTTAGAAAATATAAATCAGACATGAAATGTTTGAGTGTTATGTTCAAAAGGATTACAATAGAGATATAGATAATAATAAAGGAGACATGAATTTATGGGAAAATTAGATGGAAAAGTTGCAATCATTACAGGAGCTGCAGTTGGTTTGGGTGAAGGTATTGCGGAAGCTTATGTCAAATATGGAGCCAAAATCTGTATGGTAGATTTATCAGAAGATGTTGAACAGACTGCTCAGAGATTAAGAAATCAATATCAGGCTGATATTATTACGTATGTAGGTAATGTCGCTGATAAAAATCAAATGAAAGAAGCAGTTCAAAAGACAGTGGATACATTTGGAGAAGTCAATATTGCCTGCTGTAATGCTGGAGTTTGTCGCTTAGCACCATTTGAACAAATGAGTGATGAAATGAGAGATTTTCATATTGATGTCAATATCAAAGGTGTATGGAATACTTGTCAAGCAGTCATTCCTTATATGTTAAAACAAGGAAAAGGAAGTATTGTGATTGCTTCTTCCGTGACTGGAGATATTGTGGCTGATGCAGGAGAAGCAGCTTATGCCATGACAAAAGCGGCTCTGGTTGGTTTAACAAAATGTCTAGCGGTTGAATATGCCAGCCGTCATATTCGTGTGAACTGTTCACAACTTGGTTATGCCAGAACACCAATGGTTGAAAAGATGGCAGTAGAATCAAACCCAGATGATCCAGAAAGTGCAATTGCTGATATTGCCAAAGGCGTTCCAATGGGAAGACTTGCCAAACCAATAGAAGTTGGAGAATTATTTGCATTTTTAGGTAGTGATGAGTCAAGTTATATCACTGGTTCACAGTTTGTTATTGATGGTGGAAGTACATTGCCTGAAACGATGAGTATGGGAACAAATGAATAAACGTATAGAGGGAACATGTCCATTCCCTCTTTTTTCATGATCATGAAAGTGGTGGAATATTAAAAAATATGTTAAAATATTCCACATCATCTAAGGTCTATATGATGTTATAAAACAGTTATTCAACTTATCAATGTTTAAGTATGATTATAATTCAATAGATTCATGAAAAGTGGTATTATGATTTTTGATGGAGATGTTTATTAAACTGATTAAATGCAAATAGAATCAATAATTAATGGCTTCTTTTTATGACATTCATTTTAACATGGTTATAAAAGATAATTCCATAAATGAAGGGAGATGGTGATATGACAAAGGTAGATTTAATTACTGGTTTTTTGGGTTCAGGAAAGACTACATTTATTAAACATTATGCCAGTTATCTGGTGAAGCAGGGATACAAAGTGGGTATCATTGAAAATGACTTTGGCGCTGTCAATGTGGATATGATGCTTTTACAGGAATCATTAGGTAAGCAATGTGATTTAGAAATGATTGCGGGTAGCTGTGATCGCCAAACGCATCAAAGACGTTTCAAGACCAAGCTCATTTCAATGGGCATGTTAAAATATGATTATCTTTTGGTTGAACCATCTGGTATATATGATGTTGATGAATTCTTTGATGTCTTACATGAAGAACCTTTAGAAAACTGGTATGAAATAGGAAATGTTTTTGCTGTTGTCAATGCTCAAATTGAACAGCATTTATCAAAGACTTCACGTTTTTTATTAGCTTCTCAAGTTGCTCATGCAGGATGTATTTTATTGAGTCATTATCAGGAAGCCAGTTTGGAAGAAGTGAAACAGACAATTCATTTTATTCAACAATCTCTTCATGATGTACAATGTCAAAGAGTGCTTCAAGAAACAGATTTTGATACACATTGGATGCAATGGACGGACGAAGATTTCCAAAGTTTTATGAATAAAAGTTATGTGTTGAGTGATTATATAAAACATGAGATTGATTATCAAAAAGCATATACATCATTATATTTTATGAATAATCGTTTGAATCAGACAGAATTCAAGAAAGCTGTTGATTCTATTTTTCATGATTTGTCATGTGGACATGTTTTTCGTATCAAAGGATTTATATCTGAAAATCAACAATGGATGGAATTGAATGCCACTCAAGATCATATCTCTTTACAACCTATATCTGATGGACAGGATATTGTGATTGTCATTGGAGAAGATTTGAATCAGGAACATATTGAAACTTATTTAAAGCCATAAAAAAACATCGTTACGACGATGTTTTCTTTCGTATAGAAACTTCTCCAGAACAAAGCTGACTGATGCCTTTTTCAGTTTGAATCTTTAATGATGCATCATCATTAATGTCTAAAACATAAGCTGTATAGGTTTGATTATTTTCATAGACGGTAATATTTTGATGTAAAATATAAGAATGTTGACGATAAAAATCAAGAAATGAAGATGTCTGTAAGTTTTGATAATCTTGATAGAAAATATGAAAAAAATCTATAATGAGCTGTTCACGAGAAACTTTTGTTGTACAAAAGTCTTCAATACAGCCTGCAATATTTTGTAGTTCATCAGGCATTGTATAAGAATGAACATTGATACCAATACCGACAATCATATTTTCAATACGAGCTGTATTCATTTCAAGACTCGCTTCACATAAAATTCCTGCAACCTTTACATCCTGAATCATAATATCATTAACCCATTTGATTTGAGGGTAAACAGGATAATTTTTTTCAATCGTTTTGACTAGCGATACAGCCAGACATGCAGTGATTTTTAAAGAATCATAAATGGTTAGATCTGGTTTTAAAACAAAAGATAAATAAATTCCTTTTTGTTGAGGGGAATGAAAGCTTTTTCCATTTCTTCCTTTTCCTTTTGTCTGTGATTGGGCAATGACAATATCTCCCTGTTGATGAGGTGATCTTTTTAAATAATCATTGGTTGAATCAATATCATCAAAATATTCAATGTTCTTAAAAAAATCAGGAAGCTGTGCTTTGATATGATCAATCAAGATCACATCATTATCGTCAGTTAAACAATATCCTTTTTTTGTCGATGATAAAATATGATATCCTTTCTCTTTTAATTTTTTTATACATGTTGATATTGTCATACGTGACACATTTAAACTTTCACAAATATCTTGTCCAGAAATATATTCATTTTGGTGTAGTTTTAATATTTTTAAGATTTCTTTTTCCATGCATTTATTATAGCTTATGTTTATAGGAAAGATAAAGGGATATTATATACTTTTTCACTCAAAAAGTATAAAATAGAGATAGGAGGTGTGATGATGCCAACAGTAGAAGATGTATTAGATGATTTGACTTTACAGGCCAGTGAGATTGTATCTAGAGAAGATGATAGTCAAATTGTCATAGATTTATATAATGTGATTTCTCAAAAGTGTGAAAACGGAGATTTATTAAATGAATTGAATGGAATCGAAAGAGTTTTCTATCTCTGTCAGACTTTTGTTTTGATGATGGGTAGTGGCGGTATAGAAACCTATTACAAAGAGCCATCAGGAAATTATGCTAATGAAACAGTGGAAGCATTGCTAGAAATGAATGCCAAACGTACTGCTTTGATTTTGGATAGAGGCAATGGTATTTTTCATGAAGGGATTGTCCCAGAAAATCAGCAATTAAGAATGGAAGAATTGAAAAACCTGGATTATAGTGAAATTTCATGGTTGTTTGATTTATTGGATCAGGAGTTTTTGCAGTTAAAAGAAGATTTAGAAATGTTAAGTCTGAATTATGTTTTGAATCATAAAGAAGCTTTTATGTAAGAAAAGAGATTGTGTTTTCTAAAAGATATGATTATAATGAAAATGAGGTGAATAAGGAATGGATTATTTTGATAAAATAAAAGAGAGATTATCATCTAAATTAAAAGGTCAGGAATTAACAAAAGAATCTTCTTTTAAAGATTTAGGTATTGATTCATTGGATTTGGTTGATTTAGTCTTTGAATTAGAAGAAGAAATTGGTGTTGAGTTTCAAGATGATGAACTGTTGAAAATTACAACAGTACAAGATTTATTAGATTTAATTGATACAAAGAAATAGGGGAAACTCTATTTCTTTTTTGTTAGGAGGAAAGTTATGATTTATCAGGTTGATCATCAAAAAGAAATTGTTAATATTCATGATATTCAAGAGGAACATCGTTATATTGCGATGATGGATTTAGAAGAACTCAAGTCCTGTTATCAGGAGTTTGGCATTGATGAAGCTGCTATTCAACGTTTAGAAGATCCTTCATTATTTCATCAAAATATGATTATTCCAGCATATCATTATTATTTTGGTTTGGTTCATTTGATTAATGCAAGAGATATTTTTGTAAAGAAAGATTCATTAGCGTTATTTATCTTTAAAAATTTATTTTTGGTTGTTGTGATTGATGATGAAGATCATCACATCAATCAGGTTTTTCAATCATCCAGTGATTATGTGTTACAAAAAGAAGCTTCTATTACGAGACTTGTTTATTATTTTTTAAGTGACCTTCTCGCTGCTGATTATCAGTATCTTGAAGAACTTCAAAATGAAATTGAAGAACTAGAAACACAAGAAGAAGATTCCATGCATTTTACAAATCAGTTAAGACAGTTAAATAAAGAATTGCTGTTATTACAAAATTATTATGAAAACTTCATGACGATAGGTGAAGATTTAGAAATGAATCATCATCATATTTTTGAAGATGATGATTCAAGATATTTTGAAATCTTTACACGTCGTATTGAGCGTTTATCAAAAAATGTAGAAATGTTAAGAGAAATCTTGAATCAGGCTCATAGTGCTCATCAGTCTAGAGAAGACTATAAACTGAATAAAACAATGCAATTTTTTACTGTTGTCACAACGATCTTTATGCCATTGACTTTAATTGCAGGATGGTATGGGATGAATTTTGAAAATATGCCTGAATTAAAAAGTATATACGGTTATCCAGCTGTGATTGTATTAAGCTGTATTGTTGTGATTGGATTGATTGTTTTATTTAAGAAAAAGAAATTTTTATAACATGTCTAAAAAAACTCGATAAAAGATTTGTAAAGCTTCTTTTAAATCATGACTATCAATTCTTGCCAGGCTTAAACGAATCGAAGGATGAAAATGGGAAGGATCATAAAAACATCTTTCATTACGGGCAATTTTAATATGTTTTTGTTGGAGTCTGGTTTGAAATAAATCAAGATTGATATCAACAAGACATTGAATGGTTAAATAGTAACCAGAATAGCTGGAAATCACTTGAATCAGTTGTGAATCCCAGTTTTGAGTGACTTTTTTGATAATCTGATAATCTTTTTTTAAATGATTTTGTAGTTGCTGAGTTTGTTTTTTATAAAGTGAGCTTTTGATGTAGGATTCTAAAGTGGCTTGAGAAATTAATGATGGTAATTGATAAGAATAATAGTAGGATTGATGACTCAATTTTTCAAATGTGTTTTTAAAGTCTTTATGAATAATCGCAGCACCAATACGTAAATAAGGAATTGTTTTTGAAAAGCTTGTTAGATAAATACAGTTTTGTCCTTCCATATAATAATAGAGTGGTAAATAATGTGACGTTGATGAACAATGCCCAAAGTAATCATCTTCAATAATATAGACGTTATACTTTAAAGCCAGTTGCGCGATTTTTTGACGCATAGAGGTAGAATAAGTTGTTCCTAAAGGGTTGTGATTACGTGGAATGGTATAAAAGAATTTAATGTCATAATGTTGAAAGAGATATTGTAATTGAGTTAAATCAATACCATTTTCATCACGGGTAATTGTCAAAACAGGCAATGATTGAGATTTTAAAAATTGAACATAATAACTATATGTTGGTTCTTCAATCAAAATGTATGAGTGCTGATTAGGAAAATCAATAGCCGATAAAAAAGATAACATTTGTGTGACACCTTGAATCAGATAGATAGAACTTTCTTGAGTATAAATGCCCATGTCAAAAAAGAAGTCGGCTAAAGTCTGGCGTAAAGATTGAACGCCTTGTAAAGACAGGTTCAATGAAGATTCTCTATATTCTTCAATAGCTAATGATAAGCAATGTTTGGCATCTTCTAAAGATGTTGCTTTGATTGCAGGATTCCCTGTTTCTAGTGAAAATTCTTTTGTATTGGATATTGGTAAGATAGGGGAACCAAGTACATAATAGCCACTTTGTGCTTTGGCATAAATCAAATGTTGATGAATCAATAATTGATAAGCTTTGATCACTGTTTCTTTACTACATCCTTGTTTTTTAGCCATAGTTCCAATCGAAGGCAGACGGTCTCCCTGTTTATAAACCTGTTGCATGATATCTTGTTCTAATGATTGAGCTAGACGTTCATATTTGGTCATATTGATCAACTCCTTAAAGATAGTATATCACATTCTAAACTATACCGGTATAGTTAACAATTCATTGTATTGCTTTTTAAAATAATTATTTTATAATGAAATCATCAAGAAGAAAGAGGTGCTCAAAATGAATAAAGATGGTGTTAAAATTGTAACAATTGGTGGAGGAAGCAGTTATACTCCAGAATTAGTAGAAGGATTTATTAAAAGATATGATCATTTACCAGTAAGAGAATTATGGTTAGTAGATATTGAAGCAGGACGTGAAAAATTAGAAACAGTAGGTGCGTTGGCAAAGCGTATGGTTAAAAAAGTTGGCTTACCAATGAAAGTCATTTTAAGTTATGATCGTCGTGAAGCTTTAAAAGATGCAGACTTTGTCACAACACAAATGCGTATTGGACGTTTACCAGCGCGTGTATTAGATGAAAGAATTCCATTAAGCCATGGTCTAATTGGACAAGAAACAAATGGAGCTGGAGGAATGTTCAAAGCTTTCCGTACAATTCCTGTGATTTTAGATATTGTTAAAGATATTGAAGAGTTATGTCCAAATGCATGGTTAATCAACTTTACAAATCCAGCTGGAATGGTGACTGAAGCTATTTTACGCTATACAAACTTTAAAAAAGCCATTGGACTTTGTAATGTTCCAGTGAATATGGTTGCTGGTTTTGCAAAAATGTTAAATGTTGATGAAAGTCAAGTGACAATGGAAGTTCAAGGGGTTAACCACTTTATTTTTGCAACTGATGTTTTTGTTGATGGAGTTTCACGTTTTGATGAATTATTGCATAAATATGCATATTTGAAACCTGAAGATACAATTCAAATGAAAAACTTCGTATCTTTACCATACTCTCCATCATTTATCAAAGGATTAAAAGCCATTCCTTGTCCATATCATAATTACTATTTCTTTACAAAAGAACAATTAGAAGAAGAATTAGAACAATTGAAAACAGGAACAGTTCGTGGAGAAGTTGTCAGCAAGACTGAAGAAGAATTATTTGAATTATATAGTCATGAAGAACTTCAGGAAAAACCAGAACAATTAGCAATGCGTGGAGGAGCTAAATATTCTGATGCAGCATGTAATTTAATTGCTTCTATCTATACAAATAAAGGTGATATTCAATATGTGGATGTCAGAAACAATGGCGCTATTGCTGATTTACCAATGGATAGTGCAGTAGAAGTCGCTTGTCGTATTACTGCAGATGGTCCACAACCTATCGCAACAGGAGATTTAAGATTACCAATTAGTGGATATGTTCATATGATGAAAACATTTGAACGTTTAGTTATTGAAGCAGCCATCAAAGGTGATCGTGATTTAGCAGTGACAGCTTTGAATATGAATCCATTATGTCCAAGTGATGAAATTGCTAATATTGTGATTGATGAATTATTAGAAGCACATAAAGATTATTTACCACAATTCTTTAATAAATAGAGTTAGTTCGCTAACTCTTTTTTGTATAAAGTTTTTTCATTTTAGTATTGAAATCTTTAAAAAGGTATGTTATTATAGTTAGGCAACTGAAGGAGACATACTCAAGAGGCTGAAGAGGCGCCCCTGCTAAGGGTGTAGGTCGGGAAACTGGCGCGAGGGTTCAAATCCCTCTGTCTCCGCCATTTATGTAAACCCTTGGCAGTTGTTATATTGGTCTGGTAGTTCAGTTGGTTAGAATGCCGCCCTGTCACGGCGGAGGTCGCGGGTTCGAGCCCCGTCCAGACCGCCAATATAAAATGATAACTATTCCATCAAGGAATAGTTTTTTTGTTTATAAAAGAAAAAAAGTGGCTTTACCACTTTATGATTGATGATCTTTTTGATAGGCATACATAATCGCAATGACTGTTTTTGCATCAACGATTTCACCGTCTAATACTTTTTGATAAGCTTCATCAATATCCAGCTTGATAATATCAATGAACTCATCATCATCACCAGCTAAAGCATCATTGACTTCTTCAAAATCAATTGCTTCATAAAGATAAAGCCATTCGCTTGTATAGCCTGGAGAAGGTAAAACTTTCATGATAAATTTCATATCACGAGCACGATTGTTTGTTTCTTCTTCTAATTCACGAAAGGCACAATCTTGTGGATCTTCATCTTTTTCTAACTTTCCAGCAGGCACTTCAATAGTTTGAATACGATTAGGATATCTAAATTGTTTCACAAGAATGATTTGATGATCTTTAACAGCTAAGATACAAACACCACCATGATGATAAACAACTTCACGATAGGCATGTTCACCATTTTCTAATTCGACTTCTTCTCTTGTGACTTGCATAATTTTACCATCATAAATAAGCGTTCTTTGAATCTCTTTTTCCATGATTTTTCACCTCCTCCATATTATAACATAAAATAGAAAAAGAAAGTATGCGGGGGAGCATACTTTCTTCTATCTCTATTATTTACACGTTAGGGTGATAATAGGGGGTATGTTTAAGTGACAACCACTTAACATAAATAATTATAACAGAGTTTTAAGAGATGTAAAGGCTTTCAAATAAAAATGTGTATTTTTTTAAGAAATTTTGATAGAATGAAAATGGTGATGAAATGAAAACTTTAATGATAGATGAAAATTATGAAAACCAAAGAATAGATAAATATTTAAAGAAATTATTGTGTCAGGCACCGCCACAGCTGATTTATAAAATGTTAAGAAAAAAAGATGTGAAAGTCAATGGTGTCAGGGTGAAAGAAAACTATATTTTAAAAAAAGGGGATCAGGTAGAATTGTTTTTATATGAAGATCGCTTTTTAGAGCTCACAAAACCTCAAAGTATCTTTGATTTACCAATGACTTTTGATGTTTTATATGAAGATGACAATGTATTGATTGTCAATAAACCAGCTGGATTGCTGGTTCATGAAGATATTCATGAAGATGTCAATACATTATCAAACCAGGTTTTAACTTATTTACATCAAAAAGGAGAATATGATCCTCAACAGACATTAGGATTTACTCCTGGACCAGTCCATCGTCTCGACCGCAATACCAGTGGCATTGTCATTTTTGGAAAAACGATGCGTGCTTTGCAGGATTTAAATGAGATGATGAAAAAACGTCATTGCATTGACAAGACATATCTGACAATCTGTAAAGGCTATATGCCAAGTGAAGAGTTAATTGGATATATGAAAAAAGATAGTGATCGCTCACTTGCAAGAATGGTATCACCTTCAACCGATGGTGCTTTAAAGATGCATACGCTTGTTGAAAACATTAAATCTAATCAAAAATATTCTTTATTGAAAGTCAAAATCATTACAGGAAGAACCCATCAGATTCGTCTGCATTTATCAAGTGTTGGACATCCAGTGATTGGAGATAGTAAATATGGAGATTTTGAATTGAATCGTTATTTGAAAAAGACTTATCATTTTCAAAATCAATTTTTACATGCCTATTCCATCTGTTTTGTTAAACCGATAGGTTCTTTAAAATACTTACAGGATCATGTCATAACATGTCCATTACCACAAAACTTAGAAGTTTTGAAAAATGCATTGTTTCATGAAAAGAATCTATGAAAACAGTTGATTTTATTGTATAATAAATATAAATCAAGGAAGGAGAACTAAGATGAAATATTATATTGGGATTGATTTAGGTGGAACAAACGTACGTACTCTTTTGGTTGATGAAAATGGACAATCATATAGTGAAGTCAAAGATGCAACAGAAAGAGAAAATGGACCAGATTATGTTTGTTCAAAAATTATAAGACAAATTGAAAGTTTAGATTATTCAATTTGTGGCGGTATCAATAATGTTCAGGGGATTGGAATTGGTGTTCCTGGACCTGTAGATACTGAACGTGGTGTCATGATTATGGCAACAAATTTACCTGGATTTGAAAATTATCCTATTTGTGAAAAACTTTCAAGTCGTTTTAACTTACCTGTATTTATTGATAATGATGCTAATGTTGCTGGATTAGCAGAAGCTTTATTAGGTGCTGGTAAAGGAAAACCAACATGTTATTATGTGACAATTTCAACTGGAATTGGTGGAGCTTTTGTTGTGAATGGTCAACTTGTTTCTGGTGGAAGAGGACATGCTGGAGAAGTTGGAAATATTATTGTGAAAAACAACGGATATAAATTCGGAGGTTTAAACCCTGGAGCTGTAGAAGGTGAAGCTAGTGGTACAGCTATTACACGTAAAGGAAAAGAAATCTTAGGTGAAGATCGTGTCAATCATGCTGGAGATGTTTTCAGATTAGCTGATGAAGGTGATATCAAAGCAAAAGGTATCGTTGATGAATGTGTCAGTGAACTTGCTACTATGTTAGCAGATATTGCTCATACTGTTGATCCACATTGTTTTGTATTAGGTGGAGGAGTTATGAAATCTAAAAAATACTTCTATGATCAACTTGTTGAACAATTCAATGCTAGAATTCATGTTGGTATGAGAGGACATATCCCTATTTTAGAAAGAGAATTAGAAGATTGTGGTGCTATTGGTGCAGCCATGCTTCCAATGTCAAAATTAAAATAATATGACAACTGATAAAGAGTGAGGTGCTCTTTATCAGTTTTATTTTTATATGAGTATTCCATTATTTTTACTTTATAATTGTTGAAGAAAATGATAGAATATGCAAGAAGGAGGCGTCTATGAAACAAAGAGTTGTATTAGGTTTAAGTGGTGGTGTAGATAGTGCAGTTGCAGCTTATGTTTTAAAGCAACAAGGTTATGAAGTTATTGGCGTTTTTATGCGTAACTGGGATTCATCATTAAATAATGATATTTTAGGAAATCCGACAAATGACGATGATATCTGTCCACAGGAAAAAGATTATAATGATGCAAAAAAGGTCGCTGAGCATTTAGGAATAGAATTAAGACGTGTTGATTTTATTAAGGAATATTGGGATCATGTTTTTACATATTTTTTAGAAGAATATGCCAAAGGGAGAACGCCTAATCCTGATATTTTATGCAATAAACATATTAAATTTAAAGCTTTTTTAGATTATGCCAAATCTATTGAGGCCGATTATATTGCGACAGGACATTATGCACGTGTGGAACATCATGATGGACAAGATTCTATCATGTTAAGAGGCATTGATTCTAATAAAGATCAGACATATTTTTTATGTCAGTTAAATCAATCTCAACTACAGTCTTCATTATTTCCAATTGGAAATATGACAAAACCAGAAGTCAGACAATTGGCAGAAGATTTAAACTTGCCAGTGGCTCATAAAAAAGACAGTACAGGAATCTGTTTTATTGGAGAAAGAGATTTTAGAGAGTTCTTGAAAAATTATATTCCAGCCAAAGCTGGAAAGATGGTAGATATTGAAACTGGTCAAGTTGTCGGTGAACATCAAGGCATTATGTATTATACAATTGGACAACGTAAAGGTTTAGGTATTGGTGGTCCAGGTGATGCCTGGTTTGTTGTGGGTAAAAAGTATGATGATAATATTTTATATGTGTGCCAAGGTGATCAGAATCAATGGTTAATGAGCGAAGGTGCTTTAATTACGGATGTCAATTGGATCGGTAGTCAAAAACCATCGGGAGAATATGATTGCACAGCCAAATTTAGATATCGTCAAAAAGATAATGAAGTTTCGATTCATTTTGTTGATGAAACAACACTTTATGTGACATTCAAACAACCTGTCAAAGCTGTAACGCCTGGTCAGGCCGCAGTCTTTTATCAGGGTGATGTCTGTCTTGGTGGAGGAACGATTGATAAAGTGTATAAAGATGATAAGGAGATTACATACTTATAATGTTAGAATACACGGGAATTATTAAACGTATTAGGTTTTATAGTGAGGATACAAAGTTTATTGTCTGTCTGATTGATAGTGAACAGGAAGATAAACCAATTCTAGCAACGGGCTATATGAGTTATGTAAATCTACAGGATAAATATCATTTTCAGGGTGATTATGTGATTCATCCTAAATATGGGAAACAATTTCAGATTCAATCTTATGAGATTGTTTTAGCGAATGAGGAAAGTGAAATCATTCGCTATTTATCTAGTCCTTTATTTAAAGGGATTGGTGAAAAACAAGCCAGTGCTATTGTGGAAGCTTTAGGTCAAGATGCATTAAGTAAGATTAAAGAAGATAAGCATGTTTTAGATCATGTTCGTGGTATGAATGAAACCAAACGTGAAACGATTGCGAGTGTGTTAAATTCCCAGGATTTCGATCAGGAAGTTTTGATGTTTTTCATGGGACATGGTATTTCAACACGTCATCTGGCTTTAATTCAAGCTGTCTATCAGGAAAAAACATTGGATATCTTACAGAATAATCCTTATCAGTTAATTGATGATATTGATGGAATTGGTTTTAAAACAGCAGATGATCTGGCATTGAAAATAGGTGTTGATCAACATGATCATCATCGTATTCAGGCAGCTATTGTTTATGCTTTAAAAGAATCCTGTTTTCAAGATGGAAGTACATATCATAACTTTGAGGCTATCGCGAAAAGATTTCATCGCTATATTCCTCAAATTGATGATGAAAGTTTTGAAACAGCTTTGCAGGATGTTCTTGAACAACGTAAAATTATTCAGGAAGATGATCGCTACTATCCTTATGATTTATATCAAAGTGAAATACAAATATCAAAAATCTTTCAAAAATGGCTTCATGCGCCTTTATATGAATATGACCAGCAGGAAATTGATACCATTATTGCAGATTTAGAAACAGAGTTATCTATTCAATATGATCATTTTCAAAAAGAAGCGATGACACTCTTTTTAAAACAATCAGCCATGATTATTACAGGTGGGCCAGGAACTGGAAAAACAACGATTGTCAATGCTATGATTAAAATCTATCAGCGTTTAAATCCTGATCAAAAATTAGCTGTTGTTGCACCAACTGGTAGAGCAGCTAAACGTTTGACTGAAGTGACAGGAGTGGAAGCTTGTACCATTCATCGTTTATTGAAATGGGATTTACATACAAATACTTTTGCGATTAATGAGAAAAATCCATTAGATGTGGATTTATTGATCATTGATGAGTTTTCAATGGTCGATTCTTTATTGTTTTCACATCTTTTGTTAGCTTGTCAAAAAGTCAGTCAAATTCTTTTGATTGGAGATGATCAGCAATTGCCATCTGTGGCACCTGGTCGTGTTTTAAATGATCTCATCAGTTGTCAGCGTATCCCAACCATTGCTTTACATCATATATATCGTCAATCCAAAGAAAGTGGTATTGTTCAATTAGCCCATAGTATTCGCAATAATCAATATGATGAAACTTTATTTTCAAAGTATCAGGATATTCATTTTCAAACATGTGCCGCCTATGATGTTGTCAAGTATGTACGTGTATTAGTCACAAAAGCATTAGAAGATGGCTATGATGTGCATGATATACAAGTTTTAGCACCAATGTATAATGGTGTTGCTGGTATTGATGCTTTAAATGATTGTCTACAGGAATTATTTAATCCTCAAGATGGATTTAAAAATGAACTGCGTGTGGGTAAACGTTTATTTAGAGAAGGCGATAAGATTTTACAGTTAAAAAATCGTATTGAAGATAATGTTTTTAATGGTGATATAGGAACATTGGTAGAAATCTGTTATAAAGATAATTTTGAATATTTATCAGATATGATGATTGTTGATTTTGATGGAACTATTGTTGAATATACGCCACAGGAATTTTATACATTGACACATGCTTATTGCATGAGTGTTCATAAATCACAGGGAAATGAATTTAAAATTGTCATCATGCCTGTTTTAAAAGACTATTATATTATGTTGAAAAAGAATCTGATTTATACAGGATTAACACGAGCAAAACAATCTTTATGGTTTTTAGGAAATCATCAGGCTTTTCAATATGGAATTAGTCGAGAACAAGATGATCGAAGGAAAACGACATTGATTTCAAGAATGAACGAAACTCCTGAAATTTCTTTGTATGATTTTGAATAATCAGGACATACTAAGATTGTACTTTTAAAGGAGTGAATAATCATGTCAAAATTAGCTGTTGCTTTTTTCTCGGCAGGAATTGTTGCTGCGGCAATGATTATGATGAGTGATATGCCATGTGCCGATAACATCGAACATTCTGTTCATAAAGCCAAAAAAGCGATTAAGGAACAACTTTAAGAAGTACAAAAGGACTCATTGTAGTCCTTTTCTTGTCGTGGAGGTTGAAATGAAAAGAAACAATATCGCTCGTTCTCTCATCATTTTTTGTATTTGTGCTATTTTACTTTATTATGTTTATACTTTATTTCGTATAGGATCATTATTGATTTATATTTTTCAATTGATTTTTCCTGTTGTTATTGCATTGTTTTTTCATTTTCTTATTGATCCCCTGATTGATTATTTTACCAGTGATCGCCTTTCTAGAAAAGTTGTTGTAACACACTTATATTTATCTTTTTCATTGTTTTTTATTTTAAGCTGTTATTTTTTAATCCCTTATTTATTAGATCAATGTCTTATTTTTTATCATCGTATCTGTGATAGTCAGATTATGGTCAATCCTATTTTTTCTACTTTTATTCGTTTTTTAGAAGAATATCAGGTCATTGATTATTTTATAGATATGTTTAATGGTTGGACACAGACAGTCATTTACTGGGTTGGAAATATTTTTATAGCATTAGGCATTTCATTTTATTTATCTTATGATAATCTTCATTTAATTGAAAAAGCTATTGTCTATCTTCCTTTTGAAAAACAGGGCATCTGTATGCAGACACTAAAAAAATTAAAACTCACAACATATCAGTTTATGAAATCAATGATTTTAGATTTTTTCTTCTTCTTTTTGATGTGCTTTATTCCTTTCTTTTTTATAAATCAGAATTTTGCAGTTTGGATTGCATTATTTTTATCACTTACAAATCTCATTCCTTATGTTGGACCTTATATTGGTGGCATACCAGTTGTTATTTATGAATTCTTTATTGATCAGCATCTTGGTTATGCATCTCTTATTGTGATTATGGTTTTACAATATTTAGAATCTTCTTATTTACAACCTTATTTATTTTCTAAAGGCATTCATTTACATCCTATTCTTCTTTTAATAGCATTGACTTTCTTTGGAGATCTTTTTGGTCTGATTGGTATGATTTTTTCGCCACTATTATTGTCATATGTCGTTTTTATTGGAGAACTTTTCAAGAATTTACGTATTGGTGATGATATTAAGAGAATTATGCATCATGAAAACCGATAAAGATTTTACAAATTTTTTCTTTGTTATCATATATGATAATAAAGGGGTGTGAAGCCATGACAATTTCTCATTATTTAGGACTGTTAGGAGGATTGGCATTATTTCTGTTTGGCATGGAACTGTTATCAGAAGGATTAACAGAAGGACTGGGAGAAAGATTAGAAATCTTTTTATTAAAACTGACCAATCATAAGTGGAAAGCTATTGGTGTAGGGACTTTGTTGACATGCCTGATTCAAAGTTCATCTGCTATGAGTGTTATTCTCATTGGATTTTTAAATGCTCATATCATGTCATTGAAAAGAGCTATCTGGGTTATGATGGGAGCTAATATTGGGACAACCATAACAGGACAGATGATTGCTTTAGATATTGGCATGTTTGCGCCATTGTTAGCCTTTGTAGGCGTATGTTTATATCTGATAAGTCATGGCATCAAGCATCTATGTGGACAAGTGATGATGGCTTTAGGACTATTATTTATGGGACTTGAAATGATGGCTCAATCCATGTTGCCCCTACAATACTCATCCACATTTGTGAATGCTTTAATGCATATTCAAAATCCAATATGGGGTGTCTGTATCGGTATGTTGTTTACAGCTTTGATTCAAAGTTCATCAGCATCCATTGGTATTTTACAAATTCTCGCTTCTAAACAGTTGATTTCTTTTCATCAGGCTGTTTATCTGATTCTAGGTTTTGATTTAGGAACGTGTATAACGGGTTTTCTTGCTTCTTTAAAAGGATCGCGCAATGGAAAACGTCTAGCGCTGTTTCATTTTCTTTTTAATGTTGTAGGAGCTATCAGTTTTTTAATTATCTCACAGATGATTCCTCTCGTTGATTGGATTGCAGGATGGACACCATTATCACCCCTCCATCAAATAGCCAATATGCATACATTTTATAATATGATGACAACATTCATTGTCTTACTATGTGAACCTTATCTGATTCAGACTATTCAATGGATTTACCCATATCACCATAAAAAATAAAAAGAAAGTAGGGATGATAGTGAGAAAAGTCATTTTGTATATTGCAATGAGTTTAGATGGATATATCACCAATCAGCATGGACGTATAGATTGGCTACATGGTGACAATCCTACAGATGAAAAAACAGAAAGTTATCATCATTTATTAAAACATGTTGATAGTGTTATTATGAGTGAAACAGCTTTTCGTATGATAGAAGAGAAAATCAACCAATATTGGATTCATCAGGGATTAAAGATTTATGTTTTATCATCTTTGACTCAGTTATCATCAGATCATGTCATTGTCACATCTGAAGATATTTGTTCATTAGTCCAAAAAATAAAACAGGAATCTGGAAAAGATATTTGGATTTGTGGTGGTCAACAATTGATTACACCTTTAATTCAGGCTAATATGATTGATGAATATCATATTTCTATGATTCCAACATTAATTGGAAAAGGAACACGCTTATTTGAAGATTTTGATCAGGAAACAAGATTATCTTTGATAAAAAGTTATGTTTATAATGGTATTGTTGATATTGAATATCAGAAGAAGTATTGATTTTTGATAATAAATTGGATATAATATCAAAGTCAAATCGTTGAAGAAGAAAAGTATTTATAAGTGATCTTGAAGAGAGGGAATGGCTGGTGAAAATTCCTGGATACTTGTAAAGAAAGCTACCTTCTAAGAGTGATGCAAACATCAACGTAAATCGGCGTTAACGATCAAAGAGCATAATGAGTATTCATTATGAATGAGGATGGTACCGCGATGATAGTCGTTCCTTTTCAGGAATGACTTTTTTTATTAAAAGGAGGAAAATCATGAAACAATTAACAGGTAATCAGGTCAGACAAATGTTTTTGGATTTTTTCAAATCAAAAGGACATATGATTGAACCTGGAGCATCATTAATCCCACATAATGATCCAACATTATTATGGATCAATGCAGGGGTTGCAGCATTAAAAAAATATTTTGATGGAACAGAAAAGCCAGCATGTAATCGTATTGCGAATGCACAAAAATCAATTCGTACAAACGATATTGAAAATGTTGGGAAAACAGCAAGACACCATACTTTCTTTGAAATGTTAGGAAACTTCTCAATTGGAGATTACTTTAAGGCAGAAGCTATTCCTTTTGCATGGGAGTTTTTAACAAGTCCTGAATGGATTGGTTTTGATAAGGATAAACTTTATATCAGTGTTTATACTGATGATGAAGAAGCTTATCGTATCTGGACAGAAGTTTGTCATGTTGATCCAAGTCATATTTTAAAAACAGATGATAATTTCTGGGAAATCGGAGAAGGTCCAGGGGGACCAGATTCAGAAATTTTCTATGATCGTGGAGAAAAATATGATCCAGAAGGATTAGGAGAAAAATTATTCTTTGATGAAATGGAAAATGATCGTTACATTGAAGTATGGAATGTTGTCTTTTCACAATATGACTGCAATCCAGCTATTGATCGTAAAGAATATAAAGAATTACCACAAAAAAATATTGATACAGGAATGGGATTAGAAAGATTAGTCAGCATTATTCAAGAGGGAGAAACAAACTTTGATACTGATTTATTCTTACCAATTATCCATGCGACTGAAAAGCTTGCAAAGGTTCCATATCAAGAAAATAAAATGGCTTATCGTGTGATTGCCGATCATATTCGTACTGTGACTTTTGCATTAAGCGATGGTGCATTATTTGATAATGCTGGACGTGGTTATGTTTTAAGAAGAATTTTAAGACGTGCAGTGCGTTATGGTAAAAAGATTGGTATTGATCATTCATTTATGTATGAACTTGTTGGTGTGGTTGCAGATATCATGAAAGATTTCTATGATTATCTACCTGCTAAAGTGGAATATGTGAGTGGTTTAGTAAAAAAAGAAGAAGAAGCTTTTCATAAGACATTATCTAATGGAGAAAAACTATTAAATCAGATGTTACAAAAAAGCCAAAATCATTTATTAAATGGTGAAGATGCTTTTAAATTATATGATACATATGGCTTCCCATTAGAATTAACTGTGGAAATTGCTGAAGAGT
Source organism: Massilimicrobiota sp. SW1139 (assembly GCF_012027715.1). Classification (NCBI taxonomy): domain Bacteria; kingdom Bacillati; phylum Bacillota; class Erysipelotrichia; order Erysipelotrichales; family Erysipelotrichaceae; genus Massiliimicrobium; species Massilimicrobiota sp. SW1139. The sequence goes on from NZ_SJOR01000004.1 coordinate 171,483, forward strand.
CTGGTTTTGAAGTGGATGAAGAAGGTTTCAAAGCAGAAATGAAAGCACAACAGGAACGTGCACGTAATGCCCGTGGTGATTTAGAATCTATGTCATCACAAAAGCCTGATTTAATGGCATTTGATGCCCCATCTACATTCATTTATAATCCAACACCAATTCAGGCGAAAGTCATTGCGACATTCCAAGATGGTGTGAAATGTGATGTGATTGATAGCCAAGGTGAAATCATTTTAGATCAGACAACTTTCTATGCTGAAATGGGTGGACAATGTGCTGATACAGGAATCATGTCTAATGATTCTACAGAAATTGAAGTTAAAGATGTTCATAAAGCACCTCATCAACAACATTTACACATAGTTAACGTTAAAAAAGGTGCAATTCATGTTGGAGATGTATTAACTTTGTATGTTGATACAAGAAAACGTGCATTTATTACTCATAACCATACAGCAACACATCTTTTACAAAAAGCTTTAAAGAATGTATTAGGAGAACATGTTTCACAGGCTGGATCATATGTAGATGATCAAAGATTACGTTTTGACTTTACTCATCCTCAAAAAATGACTTTAGAACAATTACAGCAAGTTGAAGATCAGGTTAATGAACAAATCTTCAATGGATTGAATGTTGATATTCAGTTAATGAGTAAAGATGATGCAATGCAATCAGGTGCTATGGCTTTATTTGATGAAAAATATGGTGATGAAGTGCGTGTTGTCAGCGTTGGTGATTATTCTAAGGAATTATGTGGTGGATGCCATGTTTCTAATAGTATTGAAATTGGAATCTTTAAAATTGTCAGTGAAGAAAGTGTAGGTTCTGGTGTAAGACGTATTGAAGCTGTTACATCATTACAGGCTTATCAGGCATTTAAAAATAGTGAAACACTTTTAAATCAAGTTCAAGACTTATTAAAGATTAAAAATAAGAATGAAACAATTGAAAAAGTTACACATTTCATTGAAGAAACTAATGAAATCAAAAAAGAAAGAGATCAATATTTAGATCAGATCAATGCTTTATCTGCAAAGGAACAATCTAAAAATATTGTTGATTTCAATGGTGTACAATTCTTATATGTTCAAGAATCTAAAGAAGTTGCTTTAGCTAAACAAATGGCTTTTGACCTTCGTGATCAGTTACAGCATGGTTTTGTGATTATGGTCAATGAATATGAAGGTAAGATATCTTATTTTGTAGGATTAACAAAATCTATGGTTCAAGCTGGATATAAAGCAGGAGAGATGATCAAGACAATCAATCAGGTGACTGCTGGTCGTGGTGGTGGAAAACCAGACTTTGCTCAAGGAGGATGTGCTGATCGCTCACATATGGATGAAGCTATCGCACAAATCAAAGCGCAATTCTAAGTTTTACTAGCAATTTGCAATGAATTAGTGTAATATAGATTATATAGATGGGAGGTCGTATAAATGGGAAAAGATTTTACTCAAACACGTCTATTTAATTCTGAAGAAATTAAAAGAGAAGTTATCCATTCTCATTTAATGACAGTTGCTAATGCTTTAGATGAAAGAGGATATAATGCAGTTCATCAAATTGCAGGATACTTGATTTCTAATGATCCTGCATATATTTCAAGTCATAAAGGGGCTCGATCAATTATTCAACAGATTGATCGTGATGAAATTATTGAAGAACTTGTTAAATTTTATTTGGAGTCTAAATAGTGGAAAAAATATTAGGATTAGATTTAGGTTCGAGAACTTGCGGCATTGCGATGAGTGATGCTCTTGGTATGCTTGCCCATGGTGTAGAAACCTATCGTTTTGAAGAAAATAACTATAAGGATGCTGCCAAACATATTCAACAGATTGTTGAAGAACATCATATTCATACAATTGTGCTTGGTTTACCCAAACATATGAATGGGGATTTAGGGGAAAGAGCACAAATTTCAATGGCTTTTAAACAGAGGCTGGAAAAGATGATGGATGTCGAAGTTGTTTTGGTTGATGAAAGATTAACAACTGTTATGGCACAGAATCAATTGATTTTTGCTGATGTTTCACGCAAAAAAAGAAAAAAAGTTATTGATAAAATGGCAGCTGTACAAATTTTACAAGGATACTTAGATGGTCAAAGGAGATAGTTATGGACGTTAATAAAATACAAGTCATTGATGATGACGGTAATGAATTAGAATTTGATGTACTCTTTACTTTTGATAGTGAAGATACAGGGAAAAAATATGTTTTATACTATGATGCAAATGATGAGGATGCTCAAGTCTATTCATCTATTTATGATGATGAAGGGAATTTATATCCAATTGAAACACCTGATGAATGGGATATGATTGAAGAAGTCTTCAATAGCTTTATGGTTGAAGATGAAGAAGATGAGAACTCTCAAGACATGGATTAGTATCAGGAGGTAACGAAAGTTACCTTTCTTTATTAAGGAGGATAAAAATGGGATTGTTTTTTAAGAAACGAAAAGTAAAGCCAATTTTTGTAGGAAGTTATGGTAATGATTTAACTAGAGGAATTTATGTTTTTCATATAGATATTGATAATGGTGAGATTTTAAAAAAGAAATTTTATAAATCATTAGCGAATCCAATAGCCATTTCTAAACGTGAACGTTTTATCTATGTATGTTATAAAAATAATACAGGGAGACCAACTGATGGTGGTTTATGGCAATATGCTTCAATGGATCTACAATTTGGTTTGGCTGGTAAATCAACAGATCATGGAAAGACATATGTAGACAGTTATGTTAATGAAGATCGTACATATGCCTATGCTGTGGATTACTATAACAGTGAAGTTGTTGTGATTCCAATATTGAAACAAAAAATTGTCAAAGTTGTACAAACAATGAAACATCAGGGAAGTAGCGTAGATGAGAAACGTCAAAATGAAGCCCATCCTTGTTTTATTGATGCTACACCTGATCAAAAATGGATAGTTGTTTGTGATTTAGGAACAGATGAAATTGTTCTTTATGATATTGGTGAAAAAGGAAGACTTCAGCGTAATGATGAATTAACATTTAAAGTGAAACCTGGTTCAGGACCAAAGAAAATTATTTTTTCACCAGATGGACAATTTGCATATGTTCTGAGTGAATTAACAAGTGAAATTCATGTTTATCGTTATGAAGATGGCGTATTTACTTTTGTTCAGACAGTCAAGACTTACCCAACAGATGAATATATTGGTCAAAATACTGCTGGTGATATTCTCATTAATGAAAAAGGTGATTACTTATTTGTATCAAACTGTGGACATGACTCTGTGACAACTTTTGAAGTGGATCTGGCTACAGGAATGTTGACAGCTGTAGATAACACTGATACAGATGAAAAACCTGTAAGTATGATTCTTGTGATTGATAAATATATTGTTGTGGCTTCTCAAAAAGGTGGTTCAATTGAATCGTTTGAAGTCAGACGTGGTGAATCAAAAGGTGTTCTTTTTGAAACACATTTTAGTTATATGGTGAGTGAGCCTGTTTGCTTAATTGAAGGAAGAGGTATTTAAGGAGTTGTAACAAAATAACTTTTTTAAAAAGTGGAGGATAAAGGAGTAACTATTGAAAAATAGTTATTCTTTTTTGTAGTGTGCTGTGTATGGCACGAATTCAGTTGGAGATAAATCAACCACAAGTTGTTGACTATGATGTTGAGGATGGAGGAAGTGGTGTAATAATTCTTTCGAGCGTATGAATAAAAACTTGATATAAGGCTAACTGGTAAATAAGATTACCAGACAAACCGAAGTCCAAAAGGTAAACGTAAAACCAAGACTATGGTGAAAACAAAAGAAAAACAATCTCTTAAGATAAAAAAAGGTGGTCAAATGCCTTGTGTTCCAAATGATATATTAAATGATTTATTGACTTATCTTATGAACTAACAGCTAGAGAGATGAGAAGAGATATCTCCGTCTGTTATGCTCTGTAGCACATAACAGACGCAACTGGCTGTTTACCAATACGGTTCAGGGAGCACAGACAAGCGCTGCCTTATATTCACTTATAGAAACTGCAAAGCTAAACAATCTCAATCCCTATGAATATTTTAACTATCTTTTGTCATCATTGACAGAAATAGATATCAATGATGAAGAAGCCCTTGATAATTATATGCCATGGTCAAAAGAATTGCCTGATAATACATATCTGACTAAAAAATCGTAGAGATACGATCTTTTAGTCGAGTCCTGTAAATCATACATATATAAATTGTCAATTTATTACAGCTCTAATTATAATCAATGTCGTTGATTGATAATAGGGCTTTTTCATTTTACGCTTACTAAGAAAAGGATTGCAGAGCTTGACAAAATATGTGATAAAGAAGAATTGCATATGATACTTGATTATCTGTTTAGTAACGATCCATGTTTGAGTGATAGAATAGAATTATATCATTATATAAATAGAAATATAGACAAAACATATTGTAATCATTTAATTGACTTAGAAATAAAAGCAGAAGAAGCAATTTTTGATTTTGATGAACTAGATAATATATTAGCTGATGTTTTCTCTGATGATCAAGATGTATAAATTTTAAATAAAACATGTAATTAATAAGTATATGATTATAAAAAATATATCATTATATTTATATAATCAAAAAAATAAATGAGAATACGTAAAAGATTGTGTAAGTAAATAACGACAAAGTATGACAACCATTTAAATTGTTATATGTTCTTTATATTATAATTGTACCCATATTATTTTTTGATTATACTATAATGTATTCAATTGTTTAATGAATTTGTTGAATGAGGGTAAGCGTAAGGTTGACTAAAAATTTAGTATCATGGAATTATGGAGCAATCCTATATACAAAGATGCGAATTGCATCTTTTTTGTCTGGTTATAATAACCTTTTTTTGCATTATTTGTTTTTTATTGTAAAACCTCTTTTTTACTTTCATTTTTCTTTCCTTAAAGATATTGGATATTTTTTTAACAATACATAGTTTTGTTGCTCATTATGGAAGTATTTTTAAATCTATTAGCTACTTATAATATAATCTTAACTCTTGAATTTACTGACCAAATACTTCAATTATATTATAAATACCAACATAGAAATGTACCATATGTGTGTAAATATTTTTATTTGATAGGTGTGGTTCGATAAACTAAAGTGAATTTTTTTTGTCTGTTGGACTTAAAAGATACTTTTTCTTGAATGCTTTAGAAAAATAATTGGCATCATTAAAACCGCATTCAATAGCAATATCCTGTATAGTTTTATTTTTATCCTTTAACAACTCCATACTCTTTTTTAATCTATACTCCAAAAGAAATTGATGAACAGTAATTCCATATTTAGATTTAAAAGTGTTGATTAGAGTAGATTTGGAAACATAAAAATATTTGCACAGCCAATCAATTGTTATATTTTGATTATAATTATTTACTAAGTATTTATGCACTTCTTCTGCTAGATTTTTTGATTTTGACTCAAGACGATTAGTCAAAGTTATATATTCTGCAACAATATTGACAACACCTGCAAAAGCTATGATTTGTTCTTGAGAGTGAAATGAAATGTGATCTATAGCTTCATCAATCACATCAGAATCTAACAAATATTCGATAGCTTTTCTTTTTATTAGATTTTTGTCATATTCAGTATCTGTTAATGTTTGTCCCATCATAAAAAATCCAGATAAAACACCATATGTATACAAAGGCACACAAGCTTCATACAGTCCAAAATGACATCTATAGATATAAATCTCTCCTGCATTTTTTACATGTTCAAATGCTTTTTTATCACAAGCATGACATAATTTTAATACTTCTGGTTTTGATTTTACCAGTTCACAAAAAGGAGAATTTTTTTCTGGGTAAGATGTCACTAAGTTACCATCTAAATCAAAAATAGATAAATTTAATCCAAATACAAGATATAAATCTTTTAACATGACTTGTAACTCATTCATAATATCCTCCAAAAGTATAAATTAACACTTTATTACCTATTATTATACTTTATTCCATTCGAAAAAGAATATTTTTTTTATAAAATAAATATAGAAATTATGGAGGATATAAAGATGAATATGAACAAAGAATGGATTAAAGATCCAAAGGTATTTCAAATAGGTAGATTAGATCCTAAAGCTTCTTTAAAAGTGTACAGAAACAAAGAAGAAATGGAATGCAATCAAAGCAGTTTATCGGTATTGTTGAATGGACAATGGAAATTTGAATATGCTGAAAGCATAGAAGAAACAAATGATAAATTCTTTGAAAAAGACTATGACTGTTCGAATTGGAAAAATATTCAAGTTCCAGGACATTTGCAGTTACAAGGATATGGAAAACCAATGTATGTGAATCAAACATATCCATGGTCTGCAAGTGAGCAAATTGTTCCTGGGGAGATTCCACACTATAATCAGGTAGGTAGCTATGTACGATATGTATCATTAAATAATGAACAGTTAACAAATAAAGTTCATATTAGATTTAATGGTGTTGAATCAGCGTTTGCATTATGGATTAATGGATATTTTGTGGGTTATAGCGAAGATAGTTTTACACCTTCTACATTTGATATTAGTGAATTTATTGTTGAGGGTATTAATAAGATTGCCGTACAAGTGTATAGATTTTGTAGTGGTAGTTGGTTAGAAGATCAGGACTTTTGGAGATTCTCAGGTATCTTTAGAGATGTTGAACTACTGTTTATACCAAAAACAAGTTTGGAAGATTTGAAGGTAGTGACTTTATTAAAAGAGAATTACACAATGGCAACTGTAAATCTTGATTTTTCATTAGCAGGTAATTTAAATAATAGTGAAATCAAGGTGACTTTGTACAATGGGTTAGAAATTGTTAAACAAATTTCTTTAAAAGGTGAAAAAGAAGTACATGTATCATTTGATGTCAATAATCCAAAATTATGGAGTGCTGAATCAGCATATTTATATCAATTAGTAGTTGAAGTTTTATCAAATGGACAATTGAGTGAAATATGTAAACAAGCTATTGGTATAAGAGAATTTAGAATTATTAATGGTATTATGTGTATTAATGGAAAACGTATTGTGTTCCATGGAGTAAACAGGCATGAATTTTCACCTAAAACAGGACGTGTCATTTCATATGAAGAAACAAAAAGAGATCTTCAAATCATGAAAGAAAATAATATTAACGCTTTAAGAACATCACATTATCCAAATAATACATTTGTTTATGATTTGTGTGATGAACTAGGATTATATTGTATTGATGAAACTAACTTAGAAACACATGGAACATGGAGTGATAGTTTTGATCCTAGTCTATTCTTACCAGATAATAAAGAAGAACAATGGTTAGATAATGTTTTGGATCGTGCAAATTCAATGTATGAAAGAGATAAAAACCATCCTTCAATTATTATATGGTCATTAGGAAATGAATCTCGAGGAGGATCAGTTCTTCAAAAAGAAGCTGATTTCTTAAGAGAAAAAGATAATACAAGAGTTATCCACTATGAAGGATTATCTCATGATAGAAGATATCCAAATACAAGCGATATTGAAAGTCAAATGTATACATTTGCGATAGACTGTGAAAAGTTTATTGCAGAACATACTGAAAAACCATTTATCCTTTGCGAATATGCTCACTCTATGGGAAATAGTAATGGGGCATTATATAAATATATAGAATTAGAAAAGAAACTACCATTATATCAAGGCGGATTTATATGGGATTTTGCGGATCAAGCCTTATATGATGATGAAGGTGTTTTACGATATGGTGGAGATTTCAAAGAAAGACCATCAGATTATGATTTCTGTGGAAATGGAATTGTTTTCGCAGATAGAACAATAACACCAAAGATGCAAGAAATTAAATATTGTTATCAGTATATTGATTTTGATATTAATGAGAGAATCATCACCATTACTAATCGTTATCTATTTACAAACTTAAATCAATTTAATTTTAGTATTGAATTATATTGTGATGGAAAATTAAAGGAACATGTACGTAAAGTAATTGAATTAAAACCTGATGAAACAACTGTAATTGATAATCCATTTAATAATATAGACAATCATCATAGATGTCACGTTGTAGTAAGAGTCTATGATGAAAAGAATCATGAAATAGCTCATGATCAATATTTATATCCATATCATCAACAAATGACACATGCACATTCAAAAGTATCTGTCATTGAAGATTATCTCAATATTGGTGTAGTAGGAAATGGGTTTGCGATTAAATTCGCTAAAAATAAAGGATTAACTTCTATGAAATATGATGATGAAGAAATGATCAGAGTTATGCCTAGACCTCAATTCTTTAGAGCTTCTACAAATAATGATGTAGAAAATAAATATGGTTATAGATATGCAGCGTGGTTACCAGCGAGTATGTTTGCAATAGTAAAATTTGTTAAAATTGTGAGAAATGAAGAGTCATGTGAGGTTCATTTTGATTATCAGTTACCTAATCTAGGAGAAGAAAATGTTCATGTTATCTATACAGTTTATGGTGATGGTGAAGTTGTTATTGATATGTCTTATATGCCATCAAGCAAATATATTGAAATGCCAGCATTTGGTATGATGTTTAATCTATATAGAGAATATGATCATGTGAAGTATTTAGGTTTTGGACCAGAGGAAAACTATATTGATAGAAATAAAGGGGCTTTATTAGGAGAATATGAATATGATGTTTTAGAAAATGTAACACCTTATTTATATCCTCAAGAATGTGGAAATAGAACAAAAGTCAATCATATTATCATAAGTAATGGTAAAAACGATTTCATAATTAAAGGAGAAGATTTAGAGTTTTCTGCTTTACCATATACTCCTTTTGAATTAGAAAATGTTAAACATCAAGATGAATTACCAGTACCTTATCAAACAGTTGTTTGTGTTTATGAAAAACAAATGGGTATTGCTGGTGATGATACTTGGGGAGCAAGAACACATGACGAATTCTTATTATCGAATAATGAAAAACATCACTTACGTTTATCTATTAAGGGAAAATAAAGAAAATGAAAAACAAATATACAGTACTTTTGTGCCAATATGGCTTTTGGTACTGTCATTTTAATATAAAAATCATTTAGTGTATAAAATAGAAAGTAATAAGTTTAATTTTATATAAAAAAGTCTAATTTCATTCAGTTTTTAATATTAGTGTATAACTTTTCTGGGTTTAACAGATCAATATAATGAAAACAATAATTTCATAATGGAAGATAGTATAAAAAAATATATTTTAGTCAATTTGATACAAAAAAACTATCAATGTATTATAAAAATGGATAGAAAAGGAGAAAGTCATGAAAACAAACAAAGAGAAAATTTTTGATTATATTATTGATTATTCAAAAGAATTTAAAACTTTAGAAGATGATGCTCCTAAGTTTGATACGAGATTTCTATCTGAAAAATTGAATATGCAAAGAACAAATATTTCTAGTGTATTGAATCAATTAGTAGAAGAGGGTAAATTATCAAAAACAAATGGGCGCCCTGTAATGTTTTATCTATCGGATGAACAAAAAACTGAACTTGATAATCTATCTTTCAGTAACATCATTGGTTCAGATTTAAGTTTAAAAGAAACACTACAATTAACCAAAGCAGCGATTACGTATCCTATACGTATTCCTCATGTTTTGTATATTGGTGAAAAAGGTGTGGGGGTTAAAACGATAAGTGAAAAAGTATTTGACTTCGCATGTTCACAAAGAATTCTAAAAAAGAATTCTGCTTTTAAAGTGATTGACTGTTTACATTTTGATAAAAATCAAATGAATGAAAGGAGTTTTTGGCAAAAAAATTTTGAGAGTATCAAAGATGGATTACTACTTGTAAAGAATGCAGATAAAATATCAATAAACATGTTTACAGATATTTCTAACATGTTAATAGAAAAAAAAGAATTGAAATTTATACTAATAGTCCATGTAAAAAATGCTGATTCAATAAGTATATTTAAAGATTATTTCAATTTTATTGTTAATATACCTCCCTTAGAAAAAAGAACGTTAGAAGAGCGTTATCAGTTTATTGAAAAATTTTTTAAAGAAGAAGCATTAAAATTAGAAAAAAATATTGAAGTAAACTATGGATTAATGCAATGTTTAATGCTTTATCCATGTATTGATAATCTCATTGAATTAAAAAGCAATATTCGATTTGGTGTTGCAAATGCATTGGTAAGATTTAAAAGAAATAAAACAATTGTACTTGAATTAAGTGATCTTCCAGCAAGTGTTAGAAAAGGTCTGTTATTAATTAGAGACAAAATTCACGAAATTGATCAAGTCCTAGAAAAAAATGTAAATTATATATTTACAAAAGAGCAAACATTACAATCTAGAAGTAAAAAAAATGATACAGACATATATCAAAAAATAGATTTTGATTATAAAGCTTTAGGTCAAATAACGGTTTTAAAGGATGCTGAGGAATTTGTGTTTGCAAATATTGAACATAATTTAAATGAATATTTGAATAAGATAACTGAAAATAGAGATGTTGAAAAAATCAAAACAATAGTTTCAGAAAAGCTTTATCAGATAACAAATGAGTTCATCCAAACAGCTAGCATAAAATTCAATAGAGTATATTCAAATAAAGCTTTCCTCGGAATATGCTTACATTTCAATAATGCGATCATTTCTAATAGAACGAAACAAAGAATATCTAATGAAAAAGTTATGAGCATTATTGAACAGTATGATGAGGAATACTTATATTCTAGAAAGTTTATAAAAAAGCTTCAAGATGAATTTAATGTAAAATTTTCGTTAGATGAAAGTGTTCTACTTACATTACTTATAGCCAATGACAAAAATCAAATATCTAAAAATAGAGAAGTCATAACACTAATTATAATGCACGGAGATAATACAGCCACATCTATATCTAAAGTCGTAAAGAAATTAATGCCAATTAATAATTTACAGGCATTTGATTTATCGTTGGATGATGATATTGAAACATCTTATGAACTATTGAAAAAGAAAATAATAGATGTTAATCAGGGTAGTGGAATATTAGCTTTATATGATATGGGTTCCATACAAGTTATGTTGAATTCTATTAAAGATGAAACTGGAATTGATATCAAATCTATTGAAGTTCCTATTCCTTTACTCGCAATAAGTGCCTGTAAAAGTAGTGAAGAGGGAAAAAGTCTAGAAGATATATATCAGCATTTAGCTAATGAATATTCTGGATTTGCTTATTCGAGAATGCAAAGTAAAGATATCGTAATTGTTCTTTCATCAGTTCATGAGAATAATAGTGATAGTATAAAAAGGTATCTTCAAACACTAGAAGATTATCGTGATTATCAAATATTAGCTTTTAATATAACTGATAAACAAAATCTAATAGATAAAATAAATGAAGTTCAAATAAAAGGAAATGTTGTTGGAATCGTTGGTACATATAATCCAGATATATTTAATCTCAAATATGTTGATTATAGTCATCTACCAAATGTACATACAATCCATGAATTATTTGCAGAAACGAAAGATGATTTTGATGTGTTAGATTATCTTGTTGAACAATTTGATATATTTAAAAAAGATGAACTTAATCAAACTCTTATTCCGTTTATTGAATCTCTTCAAAAAATATTTCATATGTCATTTTCGGAGGATACAAGACTTGGATTATTAATACATATGGGGTGTTTGATAGATCGTCTTCAAAAAAAATATGCGTCAAGTGTAAATTTTAATATAAATACTATTAAAGAGAAATATTCAAAAGAATATGGATTAGTAAGTCAATCACTTTATCCATTAGAAGAAGGTTATAATGTTAAGCTTAGTGATGGTGATAAAGCCACAATTATAGAAATAATAATTAATTCAAAAAAGGAGAAATAATGATGACTAAAGAAGAAGCAACAATGATAGGTTTTGAAATCGTAGCATACTCTGGTGATGCAAGAAGCAAATTATTATTAGCAATTGAAAAAGCTAAAACAAAACAATTCAATGAATGCCAAGCACTTATTGATCAAGCTAATGAGTGTTTAAATGATGCACATAGAGCTCAAACTGAGTTATTGCAATTAGAAGCACGAGGAGAAAGCATAGAAATAGGTTTTATTACTGTTCATGCACAGGATCATCTCATGACAACTATTTTATTAAAAGATATTGTCAAAAACTTAATGGATATTTACAAATAGGAGAGTAAAATGGAAACACTAATATTAAAAATTGAAAAATTCAAACCTATGTTTGAAAAAGTATCTAGAAATAAATATTTAAAAGCAATTCGTGATGGGTTCATGTCTGCCATGCCTGTTGTACTTTTCTCAAGTATTTTCATGTTATTAGCTTACGTACCTAATATTTTTGGATTCTACTGGTCTAAAGAAATAGAAGCAATGATTTTAAAACCATATAATTATTCAATGGGAATATTAGGGTTATTAGTAGCTGGAACAACTGCAAAAAATTTAACAGATAGTTTAAATAGAGATATGCCCGTTAATAGACAAATCAATAATATTTCAACTTTAATGGCAGGAATTGTTGGATTCTTAGTTGTTGGAGTTGATTCAATAGAAGGTGGTTTTTCTAGTGGGTATATGGGATCTAAAGGTTTATTAACAGCCTTTGTAGTCGCATTCTTTGTTTGTAATGTTTATAAGTTCTGTGTGAAACGTAACATTACAATTCATATGCCAGAAGAAGTACCTCCAAACATTTCTCAAACTTTTGCTGACGTTATTCCATTTGGAGTTTCAATTATACTGTTAGCGTTATTTGATATTGTTTTTAGAAATATTGCTGGAATGTGCTTTGCACAAGCAGTTATTGAAGTTTTTAAACCATTATTTACTGCAGCAGACGGTTATATTGGATTAGCAATTATTTATGGAGCAATGTCTTTATTCTGGTTTGTAGGTATTCAAGGACCTTCAATCGTAGAACCAGCAGTTGCTGCTATCTATTATGTGAATATTGCAAATAATCTAGAATTAGTACAAGCTGGAAAACATGCTGCAAATATCTTAACTCCAGGTGTTCAACAATTCGTTGCAACATTAGGTGGAACAGGAGCAACTTTAATCGTCACATTAATGTTTGCGTTTATGGCAAAATCTAAAGAATTAAGAGCAGTAGGTAAAGCAAGTTCAATTCCTGTCTTATTTGGTGTTAATGAACCAATTTTATTTGGTGCTCCTTTAATCTTAAATCCAATCTTCTTTATACCATTTATTGCAGCACCAATCTTAAATATATGGATGTTTAAAGCATTTGTAGATTTCTTAGGTATGAATAGTTTCCAATACATTTTACCATGGACAACACCTGCTCCTTTAGGAATTGTATTAGGTTGTGGAATTTCATTATTATCTATCATTTTTGCAGTATTAGTTTTAGTTGTGGACTTTGTTGTATATTATCCATTTTTTATGGTCTATGATAAACAAAAATGTGAAGAAGAAGCTTTAAAAGGTGGTTATGTAAAAGAAGAATTAGAATCTGTTGATGTAGAATCAGATGTTGTTAATGAAAAACGTGTGCTTGTTTTATGCGCAGGTGGTGGAACTAGTGGTTTATTAGCTAATGCTCTATTAAAAGGAGCAGAAGAAAAAGGTATCAAAATGATTACTGCTGCAGGATCTTACGGTGCTCATTATGATATGCTAAAAGATTATGATTTGGTTATATTAGCTCCTCAAGTTGCAAACTATTATGAAGATTTAAAGAAAGATACAGATCGTTTAGGAATAAAATCAGCTGCTTGTGAAGGTAAAAAATATATTGAATTAACACGTAATCCACAAAAAGCGTTAGAATTTGTATTCTCAATTTTAGATGAAAATAATGAGTAGAGAGGAATTTATTATGAAATTTAGTGAAGATTTTGTATTTGGTGCGGCAACAGCTGCCTACCAATGTGAAGGATGTACTCAAAGTCATGGTAAAGGAAAAGTTGCTTGGGATGATTATCTAGAAAAGCAAGGCCGTTTTTCTCCTGAACCAGCTAGTGATTTTTATCATAAATATCCAGTTGACTTAAAATTATGTAATCAATTTGGTATTAATGGTATTCGTATTTCTATTGCTTGGTCAAGAATCTTTCCTGAAGGAAAAGGTAAAATTAATGATGAAGGTGTTCAATTCTATCATAAATTATTTCAAGAGTGTCATAAAAATGGTGTTGAACCTTATGTTACATTACATCATTTTGATACACCAGATGCTTTACACAAGGAAGGAGATTTCATAAATAGAAATACAATAGAAGCTTTTGTTGAATATGCAAAATTCTGTTTTGAAGAATATAAAGATGAAGTTTCTTATTGGTTTACATTTAATGAAGTATGGCCTATAGCTACAAATCAATATATTGAAGGAACTTTTCCTCCATGCATAACTTTTGATATAACAAAAGCAGTAGCTTCAATGCATGGAATGATGGTTGCTCATGCTAAAGCTGTAAATATCTATAAAGAAAAAGGATATTCTGGAAAAATTGGAATTATTCATTCTTTGGATACAAAGTATCCACTTGATGAAAATGATGAAAGAGATGTTTTGGCAGCTAAAAAAGATGATGTATTAGCTAATCAATTCTTATTAGATGCAACATTTTTAGGTTATTATAGCAATGAAACCTTAGATATTATTCAAGAACTTGTTGAATTAAACGGTGGAACTTTTAACTATGATCAAAAAGACATTGAAGAAATGAAGAAAGCAGCTAGTCAAATTGATTATTTAGGAATGAATAATTATCAAAGCAATTTCGTTAGACATTATGAAGGAGAAAATGAAATTCATCATAATGGAACAGGGGAAAAAGGAACGAAAAAATTTAAATTAAAAGGTGTTGGAGAAAGAGTCATTAAAGAAGGGATTCCTACAACAGATTGGGATTGGTTGATTATTCCTGAAGGTATGTATGATATGGTTAAACGTATCAAAAATCAATATCCAAATTATAAAGCAATTTATATAACTGAAAATGGTATGGGTTATAAAGATACATTTGAAGAAAATAATGTGATTGATGATGAACCTAGAATTGATTATATTAAACAACATTTGCAATGGCTATTAAAAGCAATTGAAGAAGGTGTTAATGTAAAAGGTTATTTTGTTTGGTCATTAATGGATATGTTTTCTTGGTCAAATGGTTACAACAAGAGATATGGATTATTCTATGTCGATTATGAAACTCAAGAACGTTTTCCTAAAGCATCAGCATATTGGTATAAAAGAGTTATTAAACATAGAGAGGTATAGAAATGAAATACAAAGGAGTTATCTTTGATTTTAATGGCACATTATTTTTTGATAATGACAAGCACATTAAAGCATGGGGTGCGATATCTCAATTAATAAGAGGTTATGGTATAAGTGATCAAGAACTTCATGAGCATTTTAATGGTGTTCCTAATAAAGAAATCATTCAATATTTATTTAATGGAGAATGTGATGATGAAATGATTAATAAATACTCTTTATTGAAAGAAGAATATTATCGTAAATATTGTCAGGAAGATGTTGAATCTTTCCATCTTGTAGAGGGTGTTGAACAATATTTTAATGATTTAAGCAAAAGAAACATTCCTTTTACTATTGCAAGTGCATCCATTAAAGAAAACATTGACTTTTTTGTAGAATCATTTCATCTAGATAATTGGATTAATCCTAAAAATATTGTTTATGATGATGGAACTTATAAAAATAAAATAGCAATGTTTGAAAAGGCATCAGAAATTTTAAATATTGAATTAAAAGAATGTTTAATTTTTGAAGATTCTATTAGTGGAATCAAAAATGCTTATCGTGCAGGATGTCCTCATATTATTGTTATAGACTCTGCGAATAAAAAAGAAGAATATCAAGATTTACCTGGTGTCATTAAAGTAATAGATAATTTTGTAGAATTAGAATCTTTATAGACCTCATCGTTAAAGTTCATTTAAAGTCATCTATATGAATAAGCATTCATTGATGACTTTTTATACATAAAATATGTTTTAAAGGAGAAAGAGAATGAATACTAAAATAAATCAATTAATCAATTATGGTTTGGAAAATCAAATGATTTCTTTATATGACGTGGATTATTCAATAAATATGTTACTTGATTTGTTTAAACTAGATTGTTTTGAAAGAACAACAGTCGAAAAAATTGATTATTATTTACTAATTGAAGATATGCTTGATTATGCTGTAAAAGTAGGATTGATAGAAGATAATATCACAGAAAGAGATTTGTTTGATACAAAAATAATGAATTGTATTATGCCAAGACCTAGTGAAGTTGTTAATAAGTTTTATCAGTTATATGATGAGAACAAACAAAAAGCGACACAATATTTTTATGATTTATCAATTCATTCAAATTATATTAGAAAAGCGAGAACTGATAAAAATATTAAATTTTCCCATTATTACAAATATGGAGATATTCAGATATCAATTAACTTATCAAAACCCGAAAAAGATCCTAAAGAAATAGCAAAAGCTAAACTTGCGAAAAGTACAGGATATCCTAAATGTTTATTGTGTAAAGAGAATGTTGGATATGCAGGGAATATGAATCATCCCGCTAGACAAACACATAGAATAATACCTCTTGATTTGAATGGAAAAACGTATAATTTTCAATACTCACCTTATGTTTATTATAATGAGCATTGTATTATTTTTAATAATGAACATGTTCCAATGGTCATAAACAGACAAACATTTGAGAATTTATTTACTTTCATTGAAAAATTTCCTCATTATATGATAGGAAGTAATGCGGATTTACCTATTGTAGGAGGTTCTATACTTACTCATGACCATTATCAAGGTGGTAGACATAGATTCCCAATGCAGGATGCATCGGTTATTAAGGAAATTGAAATTAAAGGATATGAAAATATAAAAGTACAAATGTTGAATTGGCCTTTATCTACATTAAGACTTACAGCTGATGATAAAGAAGTTCTTGTTGATCTATCAGACAAGATATTAAATCATTGGATAAATTATGATGATGTTTCATGTGATATTCTTTCACATACAAATGATGTAAGACATAATACAGTAACACCAATTGCAAGAATGGATAATAATCGTTATCAAATAGATATTGTATTAAGAAATAATCGAACAAACGATGAACATCCTTTGGGTATATTTCATCCACATGCTAAGCACCATCATATTAAGAAAGAAAATATTGGTTTAATTGAAGTCATGGGATTAGCTGTTTTACCTGCTAGATTAAAAGATGAATTAGAATGTTTGAAATTATGTTTGTTAAAAAAGAAATGTATTGATGATTTGGAGAGTTTAAAAAAGCATAAAGAATGGTTTGAATATTTACAAACTTTAGAATTTGATGAGCAATCTATAGATGAGTTTATTGAAAAAGAAGTTACAAAAAAATTTGTTAGTGTATTAGAAAATGCAGGAGTTTATAAGATGAATCAGAAAGGAATAGAAGGATTTACTCGTTTTGTAGATTCTTTGAGTCAATAGTATGATTGAGATTATAGAGAATGTATCTAGAGGTATAGATATTATCTCAATGAGAAATGAAAATATTGAAATACAAGTGACTAATTATGGTTGCACGATATTAAAAATGATTGTCAAAGATAAACATGGAGAAAAAAGAGATGTCGTATTAGGATTCCCTAGTATTGATGATTATAAAAAAAAGACGGCAGTTATCTAGGTGCTTTAGTTGGTAGAGTGGCAAATCGTATAGGAAATGGGAAATTTACATTGAATAATGAGATATTCTCTTTAGAAAAAAATAACGGTTCAAATACATTACATGGGGGAATTGAAGGATTTTCATATAAAACATTCACATATGAGATAAGAGAAAATGAAATTGTTTTTCATTATTTCTCTCAAGATGGAGAAGAAGGATTCCCTGGTAATTTAAACTTTTATGCAACATATATTCTTTTAAATAATGGATTAAAAATTAAATATCATGCAACCACTGATAAAGATACGATTATTAATATTACTAATCATTCCTATTTTAATTTAAGTGGAGAGCCATGTAATATTGATGAACATGAGTTAATGATTAAAGCTGATAAAATGGCATGTATAGATGATGAAGGTTTGTATAATGGTGAAATGAGAAGTGTATGCGGTACGCCATTTGACTTTAATGCGCCTACATTGATAAAGAATAGTATATATCAAGATAATGATCAATTAAAGATAGGAAAAGGATATGATCATTCTTTTATATTTAGTACAAATAAAGATCAAGTCAAATTATATTATAAAGAAACAGGAATTGAACTAACTGTATCAACATCATTACCTCAAACACAAGTTTACACTGTCAATTATCTTTCTGGACAATTAGGTAAGTATGGTAAGTGTATGCATCAAAGAGATGCAATATGTATAGAAACACAAAATATGCCAGATAGTATAAATAAAGAAGAAAATCCAACGGTAATTTTAAGGAAAGGAGAAATGTATGATGAAGTGACTTCATATACATTTAAAATAAAATGATGAAAGCAAGTGAAATTAAGGAAAACTTATTAAATAATAGATATGATAATATGTTTATTGATTTATATGAAGATGAATCATTGATTACTTATCAAAATAATAGATATACAAAAGCAATTGAAGAGTTTATAAAATTATATGATGATCAAGATATTGAAATATATAGCGTGGCTGGAAGAAGTGAAGTGGGAGGAAATCATACTGACCATCAGCATGGTTGTGTATTAGCAACTTCAATTAATTTAGATGCTATAGCAATGGTAACTCCACAAAAAGATATTGTTAAAATTGTTTCTGATGATCTAGATATAGATGAAATTAATATTAACGATTTATCAAAAAGAGATGATGAAGAAGGAACTTCAGAATCTTTAATTAGAGGAGTTTTATCAAAGCTTAAAGAAATGGGTTATAAAATAGGTGGATTTAAAGCATTTGTAACAAGCGATGTTTTAATGGGAGCTGGATTATCATCATCAGCAGCTTTTGAAGGATTGATTGGTACTATTGTTTCTGGGTTATATAATGCTATGGAAATAGATATGGTAACAATTGCTAAAGTAGGACAATATGCAGAAAATGTTTATTTTGGTAAACCATGTGGATTAATGGATCAATGTGCTTGTGCAGTAGGTGGATTAATTAGTATTGACTTTAATGATACAGCAAATCCAATTGTTAATCATGTTGATGTTGATTTTTCTAAATTTAATCATAGTTTATGTATTGTTGATACAAAAGGATCTCATGCTGATTTAACTGATGAATACGCAGCTATACCAATTGAAATGAAAAAAGTAGCTAAATTTTTTGATAAAGAAGTTCTAAGAGAAGTTGATGAAAATGAGTTTTATGAAAATATTTCTGATATTAGAGAGGCATGTGGAGATAGAGCAGTATTACGTGCACTACATTTCTTTAATGAAAATAAACGTGTTGAAAAATTAGTGAATGCTTTAACGGATAATGATTTTGATATGTTTAAAAAATATATTAAAGAATCAGGAGATTCAAGTTATAAGTATCTTCAAAATGTATATTCAAATAAAGATCCACATAATCAAGCAGTTTCATTAGCGTTGGCTGTGTCTGAAGTGGTTTTGAAAAATCATGGAGTTTGTAGAGTTCATGGTGGTGGATTTGCTGGTACGATTCAAGCATTTGTTGAAGATAATTATGTTGAAAAATACAAAAATGAAATTGAAAAGATTTTTGGTAAAGGGTCTTGTCATGTATTAAAAATAAGAAAATATGGTGGAACAAAAGTATTAGGATAAAGGAGAATATAAAATGAATGTATTAGTTACTGGTGGTGCAGGATATATTGGCAGTCATATTTGTGTTGAGTTACTTCAAGCAGGGCATGATGTGGTTGTTATTGATGATTTTTCTAATTCTAAACCAGAAGTATTAAATTATATTAAACAGCTAACAGGTAAAAAAGTTAAGTTTTATGAGTTTAATGTTCTTGATGAAGAAAAAATGGATGATGTATTTGTAAATAATAAAATTGATTCAATTATTCATTGTGCAGCTTTTAAAGCTGTAGGAGAATCAATGGTAAAACCTATAGAATATTATACTAATAATCTCATGTCTACATTGGTAGTTGCAAAAATGATGAAAAAGTACAATGTTAATAATATTGTATTTTCTTCAAGTGCTACTGTATACGGAGATCCTGAAATAGTACCACTCACTGAAGATTGTCAATTAGGAGAGACAACAAATCCTTATGGCACAAGTAAGGCTATGATGGAAAGAATATTGACTGATGTTCAAAAGGCATGCCCTCATATGTCTGTAACTTTATTAAGATACTTTAATCCTATTGGGGCACACGAAAGTGGTTTATTAGGGGAGGATCCTAAAGGGATTCCTAATAATCTAATGCCATATATAATGAAAGTAGCAACAGGAGAATTAAAATGTTTAGGAGTATTTGGTAATGATTATGATACTCCAGATGGAACAGGTGTACGTGATTATATTCATGTTGTTGATTTAGCGAAAGGGCACGTATTAGCAATCGAAAAATATGCGAAACCTGGTGTCCATATTTGTAATTTAGGAACTGGAAAAGGGTATAGTGTATTAGAAATAGTTGGAGCATTCGAAAGAGTAAATGGGGTCAAAATCCCATATGTAATTAAAGATAGAAGACCTGGAGATATAGCAACATGTTATGCTGATCCATCAAGAGCAAAGGAACAACTTGGCTGGGTTGCTACTCGAGGGATAGATGAAATGTGTAGAGATTCTTGGAATTATGCAAAAAAGCATATTAAATAATTAAATTGCTTGTGATAAAAATAAATTAGAAACGAAAAATGAGATTGGTAAAAATTTATTGAGAATTATCCTTCAATCATGAGAGTACTCTGTATTCAATCATAATCTAACAATGTATGGTTCATAATGGTAAGTTAAGCGATTTATATGATATTTTGGGAACAGATTTGTTTCAATGTCACTGTACTTTCAGGCGTTCACAGTACATAGGAACTGACTTTATTACTGATAACATCTCTATGGGTTAACATAGCCTTTTTTTCGGAGTCTATCCTCTGGTTTAGAAGTCATCATTTTTTTGATTAATGTATAATGACATTAATCATTATTTATGGAGGTCATTGTTTATGTCAAAAAATTGTGCTAAAACTAAACCAAAAATTATGAGTCATATCT